>CALMST010000050.1 GCA_937872315.1 uncultured Ignavibacteria bacterium
TGATTGAACAATAATGATTGAATATTATGTTAAAAAATAAAAATCTGATATTTTAATTTGATCTTTCATGGGACATTTGATCCATTCTGAATTTCTCTTAGTAATTATTTAAACTTGATATAACTTTTAAAAAAAATTAATTTGTTCATTATTCGTTGCAATACATTTTAGGTTACCGTTAAATGAATAATCAGTTAGTTTAAATTCCGGTTCTTATTATACTTTGTATTAGAAAATGGATTTAAAAACGGCATCACTGATAAATTAAAATCATCTTGGAAATAAAGACAATTTCTCCCCCCATCAGCGAGTCAAATTCCGGTTACATGCCACAGCTTGATACACTCAGAACAATAGCTGTTGCTTTGGTTTTGATCTCACACTGGCTGATAGAAAATGAATTTCTGCACAAATTGAATCTTGGGATATTCGGAGTGACATTATTCTTTGTCCTGAGCGGTTTTCTTATATCACAGATCCTGTTAAAGAGCAGAGCGATTGCAGAGATGAAGGAGCAAAGCATGTTCCATTCAGTAAAACAATTCTACATAAGACGTTTTCTCAGAATTTTTCCCGTCTATTACGTTACTCTTATTATTTTATACAGATACAACATAGAATCCATCCGTGATATTTTTATATGGTATGTTACTTATACGCAGAATATTTTTATTTTTCTGACAAATGACTGGCATGGATTACTCTCGCATTTATGGACACTCGCTGTCGAAGAACAATTCTATCTTGTATGGCCGTTTGTTATTCTTTTCATACCAAAAAGATTTCTTTTTACATCGATCATAGCGATAATTCTTATCGGTCCGGTATCAAGAACATTTTTATACTGGATGTATGGTGACATGGGCGAATCATTCCTTTTTTATGTACTTACCCCTGCCTGCATGGATGCTTTCGGACTCGGAGCTTTAATGGCTTATTACAGGATCAATAATAAAAATGCGTTTGACTTTAAAACACTATATTCAAAATTATTTATTGTATTGGTTTTCATTTTTCTCGTTCTGCTGCATGATGCCACCGGGATCTTATACAATACCATCGGACAGTTGATAAATTATAAAATGTTTCAGCATTTTTTCTATAAATTGTCAATTTCCGTTATATGCTTTTATATGGTTTCAAAAGTAAGCATAGGTTATACAGGATTTTTAAAAAAGATCTTTGAAAATAAAGTTCTCATATATCTGGGAAAGATCAGTTACGGATTGTATCTTTTTCATCCCTACGTTCACGTAATGTATAAGAAAGCCGGATTGCCTTCTTTAAGCGAACATATTTATATTCGTTTTGCAGTTTATTTTATCATACTTGTCATGATTTCTTCTGTTTCATGGTATATACTGGAAAAGCCTATTAACGGTCTTAAAAGATATTTTGCCTACAATTAATTCATAAACTATTCAACCTGATTCAGATTTCGTTAAGTTCAGATCTTTTGGATTAATCCGGATTCTGTAATACTTTTTTAATAAACACATTTTTTAATTTGAACACTACCGGTCTCAAATATCCAATCGGCAGATACGAAAAGCCGGAAGTAATATCGGAAGAGATGATAAAGCATTATATAAAAATCATTTCAGATTTTCCCGAACGTTTACAAAAGGAAATTAAAAGTTTATCCGACGATCAGCTTGACACCGTTTACCGGCCGGATGGGTGGACCATCAGACAGCTAATAAATCATTGCGCCGACAGTCACTCAAACAGCCTTACAAGATTCAAGCTTGCGCTGACGGAAGAAAATCCGGTTATAAGACCTTATTATGAGGACAGATGGGCTGAGCTTTGCGACAGTAAAAACATTCCTGTCGAGCCAGCTTTAAAAATGCTTGAGGGTATTCACGAAAGATGGACAATACTTTTGAAAAGTCTTACCCCTGAACAACTGAGCAGAACATTCATTCATCCCGATTCTGGTAATACAATCCGGCTTGATGAAAATATTGGAATTTATGCCTGGCACTGTGATCATCATCTCAGACATATAACATCGCTGAAAGAAAGGAAAGGGTGGGAATAAAACTGGAATTATCCCATTGAAAAAAAAATCCCGCTGAATTTATTTTAAAGCGGGATATAATTTACTTTCGATAAAATGTAAGTATTTATTGATTCTGCATCACCGGTCCTTTTGTTTTCTTCAGTTTATCTTTTTTTGTCTGTGCCCTTCTCCTTGGAGTTTTTCTGAAGAACATTTTTTCGTCTGTCTTCTGTGATTCATCTCTTACATCCGGATATTCATAAATGTTATACTGAAAATTCCTCAATACAACTTTCTCTTCGTCCTGTGAGATTATGTAATTCGGAAGCATCGGTATCTTTCCGCCGCCGCCGGGAGCGTCTATAACAAATTGCGGAACCGCCAAACCCGATATATGACCACGGAGCTTATCCATTATTTCCATTCCTGTTTTGAGCGGAGTCCTGAAATGATTTGCTCCTTTTGTAAGATCAGCCTGATAAATATAATAAGGTCTTACTCTCATTGCAAGAAGACCTTTCATCAGCTCCTTCATAGTTTCCGCATTATCATTTACACCTTTCATGAGTACACACTGATTACCTACGGGAATACCTGCATCCGCCAGCATTCCGCAAGCCCGTTTGCTTTCTTCGGTAATTTCCCATGGATGATTAAAATGCGTATTACAGTAAACCGGATGATATTTTTTCAACATGTCACAAAGCTGCGGTGTGATTCTCTGAGGAAGCACGCATGGCATCTTAGTGCCAAGTCTTATTATCTGTATGTGCTTTATCTGTCTTAGCCGGATAAGTATCTTCTCCAGCATATTATCAGTAAGCATGAGAGGATCACCGCCTGATAAGATCACATCATTTATCTCTGTATGCTCTTCAAGAAATCTGAAAGCAGACTCGAGAGTTCGCATAGATATTTTACTCTGATCGCCTACTTTTCTTTTCCGTGTACAGAAGCGGCAATATAATCCGCATTGAGAAGTCACAAGAAATAATGCCCGGTCAGGATAGCGGTGCGTTATATTCGGAACAGGACTCATTTCATCCTCATTCAAAGGATCTTCGGGAGCGTCAATATCCTCGAGTTCGATCACGTCCGGTACACACTGCTGCCATATCGGATCACCGGGATATCTTATCAGAGAAAGATAATACGGATTGATACGAGCCTGAAAAAACTCGTCAAGTCTTGATGCCACTTCTCTGTCAATACTGAATTTCTCCACAAGATGATCTACAGAGGTAATGCTGTTTCTAATCATTTCCTGCCAGAGTTCCATTATTTCTCCTTTTTTAATTTTGGGAAGAATTGCATACGGATGATACTGATTTTACAGATTTTCACTTATTTATAATTTATTAAATGTTTTTAAATTATCTTTTATATTTTTTTAAATTCCATCTTTTTACCAAAATTCAGGATCGATCCATCTTTCAAATTTCTTTATCCGGTCTTCATTGAATTTTCATTTGACATTTTAAAAATCCAACGCCTGAATGATTACAAACTCCATAAAAAGATCGATGATTTTTTAGTTATCTCTTAATGTAATAATTCATTTTCCGTAAAACCTTACAAATGACATCTTCGAGCGATCAAAGATACTTCCCGTATATCACCAGCCCGTCTCCTGATCTGTAAAAGTCCCGGATGTTGACAAGCTCTTGGTAATTATTCTTCTCATAAAACTTTCTCTCTTTTTCATAGGAATCTTTTCCGCTTGTTTCTATCAGTATCAATCTGCCGTTCTTCGATCTTATGTGATCTTCTATGTGTTTAATCAGTCCGCTGCCTATCCCTTTAGACTGTACTTTCGGATTCACGGCAATCCAGTAAAGATCGTATGTGCCCTCTGTCAGAGGTCTCGGACCAATGCACACATAACCTTTAATTTCATTTCCATTCTCTTCTTCAGAATCTACGAAGATCTCATAATCTTTCTGATCCTTTTCATTCAGATAAACATCTATTAGTTCGAGAGCAATCTTTATTTCTTCTTCATTAAAATTATCGGTATCAATTAAAATATCCTTTATCTTTTCTCTGTCAGTATCAGTTAAATTCCTTATCACAATTATATCTTAAAATTAAATTCAGGACAATTTACTTTCTTACATATCCCATTCTTAAAATAAATCCGTTATCTGTTTTTGTAAAATCCCGGATCCGGATTTCCCGACCCCAAATCAAACGCCCCATCTCACTGAAGCAAATTTAACAATATTCAGGATCAGCTCTTCATAACTCCACCCGTAAGCCTTTCCGCTTCTTGTAAATCCTGTGTCTTCATCCACATCAGATGAAATGTCAGGATTAGGATTCATCTCAAGCACATACGGGATATTATCCTTTACTCTGAAATCTACTCTTGCATAATCCGAAGCTCCGATGATCCGGTAAACTTTTTTTGCGGTATCACGGATGACCTGTTCAAGTTCGGGTGACAGATCTTTAGCCGGACAAACTGCTTTCGTCCCCGAAAACTCAACTGTCTTGTACATCCATTTGCTGTTATAGCTGACTATCTTCTCGTAATCTGAAGGCATATCACTGAAATCAATTTCCGAGACAGGAAACACTATAAGGTCATTTTCATCTTTAATGATATTACCGACCACACTTACATTTATCTCTCTCCCGTCTATGAACTGTTCAATAAGAGCCGGCTGTTTATATTCATCAAGTATGTATTCAATTCTTGACTTCAGCTCATCGTCATTATACACTACTGATTTATTCTCAATTCCTATGCTTGCATCTTCCCTGGAGGGTTTCACTATTAAAGGGAATTTATCCTTTACTTTTGAATATCCGTTTTGATCGAATTCATTGGAATTTTTACAGACATAATGCGGAGCAGTAGGAATATCATAATAATTCAAAATTTCCTTCACTCTCCATTTATTCAGAGCAAGCCCGAGTGTCAATGCCCTCGATCCTGTATATGGGATCTTCAGTAGTTCAAACAAAGAAGCTACATTCATTTCCTGTGTCGGATCACCGTCAAATGACTCACACAGATTAAAGATCATGTCCGGTCTGTCATTTCTTAATTCGTCTATAAGATTAAAAACATCAAGCGCAACTGCTACGATCTTAGTTTCATGGCCAGACGGTAAAAGCGCCCGCTGAACAGATTCGAGTTCGTCAAGCACTCCATACTCACTCATATCAATTGGTCCTTCCACTTCATCAATATCGGTAACTCCGTCATCATAGATCGTGCCTGTAGCGTACTGGGTGGGATCGTTATATATTATGCTTATTTTCAACTGTGATTTTGTATGATTTTTTAAAGCTGTGCATTAGAATATTTATCCTGCAAACTGAAATAAACTTTTTTATTCTTAAATCATAAATCAGAATGTTTACTTATAAACTGATTTTGAATTAACAGCTGATTCACATTAAAAGCTCTTATTCATTATATTCCATGCCGGAATAATCTGGATCGGTCAGGATCTCAGTTCGACCCTTGCTCTGGCTTCTATAAGTACGGCATTTATCATATCAACATAATTCAATCCTGCTTCCCCTGCTGCTTTCGGATAGCACGAATTATCTGCAGGATCCGGAAGTATTCCGGGCAATGGATTAATTTCAACTATGTTAGGAATGTTATACTTATCGAGCCGGACATCTATTCTCGCCCAGTCTTTTATACGCAAAGCTTTATATGCGTCTTTACAGACTTTTTCTGTCAGTGAATAAAGCTCAGGATCGATCTCAGCAGGACATTTAAAAATATCAAGTTTATTTTCTCTTGTATCAAAGAACCATTTTACTTCATAGGAATAGATCTTGTTAAATCCTTCAGGAACAGAATCAAGATTAATTTCGACTATCGGAAGCACTCTGACTTCATCGCCGTTACCCAGCATTGCGACAGTAAATTCTTTTCCTGTAAGATAATCTTCAACCAGTGACGGCTGATTGTAACACTCCTTTATTCTTATGATCTCATTTTTCAATTCCCCGGTATTATGAACTACCGATGAATTAAAAATTCCTTTTGATGATCCTTCGTGAAGAGGTTTTACAAATTTTGGAAAGGTAATATTCCCATCTGCTTTATTGATGTCATCAGTGATGAAAAATTCTGGATTGGGAATATTATAATAAGATAAGATTTCTTTGCATCTGGACTTATCGTGACAGATGCCTATGGTTACGGGATCGCTTCCCGTATATGGAATATTCAGCATTTCAAGCATAGCCGGGATCTGTGACTCTCTGGAGACACTGCCGATTCCTTCGGCTAAATTAAATACAAACTCAGGCTCTATAATTTTTAATTTTTCGTAAGCATCCCTGTCGGCTTCTATAAGAGTAACATCATGACCTCCTGCTTCCAGCGCGGATTTGACTGCATCGATCGTTTCTTCACAGTCCCACTCCGCATATGTATCGTCAAGTCTTTCAGGATAATTACTGATTAGATTCTCGTTAAGATATTTAGAGAAATCCTTTTTCGGAGATAGTTCTTCTTTTAGGGTTATTAAATTTTCCTTTTCTTTCTTTATGTTAAATGTGATTGCTATCCGCAAAATATATTTTTTCTTATAGAAAATTTTTAAGCAAATATAACATTATAACTTTAATAGTCAATAAGTTTTAATTTACTAAAAGTATTTTTGAATTATTAAAACTCATAATTAAAAAAATGGTTTTGTTTATATCATATATTCAGGGATTGTGAAATTAAATCAAAACCATTTTCAAAATTATTGTTAAGATCATTCCCGAAAGTTTTTCAGGATTTACCAACACTTTTCACTTTGAATGATAATCCTATCAGCAGGAATCCGGATATCAGCGCAAAGATGCCAAATAACATTACCAGTGTCGATGCGCCGGCAAAAATATTTGTCAGCACAAGAATCCCGAAGATCAGAGTGATCACACCATTAAATACAGCCATCCATTCATTTGTTATTTCCTTTCGTAGCTTAATGGCATAGATGATCTGCATTATTCCACCGATGATTGCCCAGAATGCTATGAAATACATGACAAAAGATATTACAAATCCCGGCATTGCAATGAAGAGAATTCCAAATATTAACGACAGTATTCCTTCCATGATCCGGATCCCCCTGTCATCATCCTTGACAGCGATCCCTTCAATTATAAGAAATATGCCGCTGAACAAAGCTACAAATCCGAAATAGAACAATAAGGAAATCAGAACTATACCCGGGGAAACCAATGCAATAATACCGAAAATAACCGCAAGTATTCCTCTTAAAAGAACCAGCCACCATTTTTTTTGTATTTTCTCTAACATTGTTTTTTATTTTAGGTTTATGAAAAAATTCTATTGAGATCCCGTATTCAGAAATTTACCGGTTCAAATCCGGGGAACATATTTTTTGTTTCTTCAACATCCGAAACCGGAATATACTCACATGCTTCTTCAAATTTTTCCCATAATTTCAAAACAGATTTATTCGTATGCGCCATATTAACAGCATCCTCTGACCTCCATTCAAAAACCTCTATAATGCTTCCGTCCTTGGACCTCATAATAATTCCTTCCCTTTCTGTAATCAAACCTTCCTTTCTGAGTAACGGAAGATGCTCTTTTACTGCTTCAAGCAGAAGCTCGCTTTTTCCTTCCTTAGGTTTGAAACATGCGATTACTATTACGCCCATTTTCAAGTATTATGTATTATGTATTATGTATTAAGAATTAAGTATTATGTATAGTACTTTAAAAATACGCTATGCATTTCAATTCAATTGCAATGGGAGTCGGGAGAGATAAGATCTCCACAGTTGTTCTGCAAGGCTGATTATCCTTAAAATATTCCGCATAAATTTTATTATACTTTGCAAAATCATCTTTCATGTTTGTAAGAAAAACAGTAACATCTATAAGCTTGTCCCAGCCTGATCCTGCATCTTCGAGAATATATCTGACATTGCTGAAGACTGAACGGCATTGAACCTCAATATCATAGGATATAATGTTTCCGCTTTCATCAAGTACTACTCCGGGAATTTTTTTTGTTCCTCTTTCTCTGGGTCCTACGCCGGAAAGGAAAAGTAAATTACCTGCTTTTCGCGCATGAGGATAAAGTCCGACCGGCTCAGGTGCTTTGGAAGAATTATAAATATTTTCTTTCATGAAGTATAAAGAATTTTATGGTTAAACTAATTTTTTATACTGTTATTTTCAAGTATAACATTTTTTCAATTAAGTTTTTCTTAAATTCAAAAAACCCCGAACTGATATGACCGTAACAGCACTTTATACATTAAATAAAAATAACTTATCATGAAAATAATACTGACATTTTGTCTGATGTTTAATTTATCACTGGCTTTCTCCCAGTCTGAAAATGATGCTTTTGACAATCTGAACTCACTGTACAATAAAAAGCAATTTTTTAAGATTAAGAATATTCTAAAAAATGATAACAACGATCTCAATAAGATGCAGTCGGAATATTTCAATTCACTTGTCCTCTGCGTTTTTAATAAACCTTCCGAATCAAACAGTTATATAGATGAACTGTTTAATGAATACCCTGAAGAGCTGTCTGATTCGATGAAACTGAATCTTTTAAATTCAAAACTTTTGAATTGCATAAATCTTTATCAGTATAAAGAGGCATTAAATGTTACCGAAAAATTACTGGCTGAATACAAGTCTCTTATTAAGCAGGATGAAACCGATGAACTAATAAATTCTGCTCTGATATGGAAAGCCGCGGCTGATATGTCTCCCCAAACAATCACAAAAGAAGGAGATACAAGACTTGATATAAGAAAAGATCTGGCGGGACTTACAAACATTAAAGTAAACATAAACAACATTGACGAGGAGTTTATCTTTGATACTGGAGCTAATTTTTCAACTGTCAGTAATTCAATTGCTGAAAAACTCGGAATGAAATTTCTGCAGGGTAATGTGGAAGTTGGAACTTCAACCGGACTAAAAGTCAATGCCGGTTTAGCCTCTGCCGATTCTCTGAGGATCGGAAATATGATTTTCACAAATGTTCTTTTTCTGGTTTTACCGGATGAGGATCTTTCTTTTGCAGACGGAGCTTATGTGATCAATGGCATAGTTGGTTTCCCTGTAATTGAAGACATGAAACAGATCACTCTCTCGGATAAAGAAATTTTCATTCCTGCCGAATCGGACAGATCATCTTACAATAATCTGTCCATGAACGGACTCATTCCGATCATTGAAACCGTTGTAAATACCGATACACTTACATTTTCATTTGATACAGGAGCGCGGACAACAATGCTCTATTCCCTTTATTATGAAGAAAACCGATCTGATATTGAAAACAATTATCAGCCTGAAGATATAAAATTCGGAGGTGCCGGCGGAGAGGTCATAATGAAAGGATTTAAGTTAAACGGATTGAATTTTGCCATAGCCTCCGGAAGTGTTAATCTTGACAGCATCTCACTTATAAGCGAACATTTTACCGATAATGATGAATTCATTTACGGAAATCTCGGAAATGATTTCATTAAAAAATTTAACAAGATGACAATTAATTTTGAGTATATGTATGTGGATTTTGAATAAACAAAAAATTATTTATTAACCTTTAAAAATAATAAATTTTGAAAAATAAAATTGCGGTTACAATTATCCTTTTGTTGTCATTTACATTTACGGCAGCTGTCTTGTTTAATGAAGAGCCGGTAATAACAGCCGAAGAGATCGGTATATTAACAGGCGAAAAATGGATAGGAGATCTTACTTATCTCGATTATCAAACGGATTCGGAAACAAAAATTTCAGCCAATGTTACTGTCGTAAGATCCGGAGAAAATACTGACCGGTTTATTCTGATACTTGAGTACCCCAAAGAACCGCAGGCAAACAATATCGATACCGTCTCAATAAGTGATGACGGAAAAAATTTCGACGGAGAAAAAGTAATAGAGAAGTTCAGCTTTTCGGAAGACTCTCTGAAGTTCATTACCGAATCCTCCGGTATGGATGATGACAAGGAAGCTTTATTCAGACATACTTACGAAATCAGTCCGGTATCTTTCAAAATCCGGAAAGATGTTAAATTCACAGGGGAAAGTACTTTCATAAAACGAAATGAGTTTTATTTTACAAGATAAATTTAATTTTTTAAATATGGACATAAAGATCAGAAGAGCTAAAGAATCAGACAGTCAGGAAATCGGCAATATGTATTTTGATACAGTGAATGCAATTAACTCAAAAGATTATCCTGAAGAAAAGATCAAAGTCTGGGCAGCTTCAGGAAAAAAAATCGAAATGTGGAAAAAGAAAATTTCGGAACAATATTTTTTAGTTGCAGAGACAGATAAAGTAATAACCGGAATAAGCTCCATTGATCCGGAGGGTTATCTTGATTTTATGTATGTTCATAAAGATTATCAAAGAATGGGCATTGCCCGGGCTCTTTTGAATGAAATTGAGAAAAAAGCTGCGGAGCAAAACAATAAAGAGATATGGGCTTATGTAAGTATTACCGCTGATCCTTTTTTTAAAAAAAACGGGTATGAATTTTCAGGAGAGAAGATCATTGTAGTTCAGGGAGTTGAATTCGTTGACAGGATCCTTAAAAAAAAACTGAAACACTGATATGAAATTTTGCATCCGGTTAATTTTCTTTTTTCTGATCATTTATCAGCCTGAAATTTCTGTCTCCCAGGATAAAGAAGAGCTTATTGAGATTATTAGAGAAGAACTGGAAGATATACATCTGGATACTAGCTTACGAAGCATAACACTTATCAATGAAGAATTTCTTCAGAATATGACTGATGGCGGAGGCGAGCTTACCGGATTTTATAATGAAAAAAGTATCAGTAAAATATACAGAAGCATCGGGATCTCAAATGGAGTGATGATCACTGAATTTTATTATAAAAAAAGTAAACTTATTTTCATCAGAGAGAAGTTCAACTCCTATGTCTATGATGATGTTACAGGATCTTTTGATTATACAAAAATAAATACTGCCTACAGCGGAAGTTATTATTTTAAAGAAGGGGAAATTTTTAACTCCTCAGTTAAAGGAAAAAGAAATTTTGGAGATGAAAACAATGGCATTCAGGACATTCTCAAAAAGGAATCATCGGAAGCCGTTAATCTGATAAGTAAAAGTTTAAATGAAGTTCATGAAAGCAAATAATAAATCCTGTCATAAAATGTTTGATTATGTTTAAAACCCTGATCATTTTTATAACAATTATAAACCTGCTGTTTTTTTCTGCCGAAGTAAGATCAAACGTGGCACAGCCCGGTCTGTGGAATGCCGGAGGCATGGGAAATTTTTCCCTGTTGTATCCGGAAGACAGTCTTGCTTATAAGAAAATTCAGATGATCGACGAAAGGATTTCAGTTCAGTTATATAAAGGATATGCCGTAGTCAAAGGAGTTTATAAAATGTTTAATGATACCAAAGATACCGTAAAAATAAAGACCGGATATCCTTTAAATGGTTTCTTTGACGGAAATACAGATAATAATAAAAAAGTCGGGATCAGTTTTGATTCTCTTTACGGACTTTATGTGAAAATAAATTCCCGGCCTTCAGAGATCATCGCGGAGCCTTCTGATAATAATAAAGGATATTCAAAAAACGATAACTGGTATGTGTGGCAGAATTTTTTCACTCCTGAAGATACAACTTTCATCACTGTTTATTTTATTGTGAATACCAACAATACTATCATAAGACAGGGCTATGCAAAAGACGGGTTTAACGGATTTATTTATATTCTTGAATCAGGTTCTACCTGGAAACAACCCATTGTTAACGGAGAAATAAGAATTCAAACCATGGATGGCATTACATCGGAAGAGATAAAGGGGATCAAACCCGATTCGGTATTTAAAATCAATAACGATCTGACCGGTAATATTCTTCAATATAAATTTGAAAACCTGTCCCCTGTTAATGCTGATAATATAATAATAACTTATTCGGAGACTCTGGAAGAGTTTAATTTTGAAAATATACTTTCTAAAAAGGAAATGTTATACGGCAGCATAGATGAATTTTCTGAAAAGAAAATTTATTCTTCCGGACTTGCCAATAAAAAATTTGAAGATCCTTTTGAGGTCGAATCCGAAGACTGGGGAAGTATATTAATGATTCTTGGTATAATTGGTATTCCGGTATTAATATTAATTACGGTCATTATCCTTATTATAATTTTCCTTATATGGTTATTCAGAAGACGGAAAAAAAGTTCAGATAACTTATGAACGGCAAATTAAAAATCGCATTATTACAGATCAGTTCTTTTAAATCAGATCAGAAAGGTAATCTTTTTAAAGGCGAAGAGTATTGCAGAAAAGCAAAAAAAGAAGGAGCTGATATTATTCTGTTTCCCGAGATGTGGAATATCGGATATGAAAGTATAGATGAATCTGTATTTGAAATTGGTTTCGATCCGGAAAATATTCCGGAATCAATTAAAAGAAAAGTAAAAATTTGGAAGTCTTATGCATTGGATCAGAACTCTGAATTTATAACACATTTTAAGGACCTTGCTGTAGAACTGGATACAGCAATTGCAATAACCTATCTTCAGAAAGGTAAAACAAAACCATTTAACACAGTTTCCCTGATTGACAGATACGGAGATATAGTTTTAAACTATTCAAAAGTTCATACCTGCGATTTTTCCATGGAATATTACTGTGAATCGGGTGATAAATTCCGGGTTTGTGAACTTGAAACAAAGAAAGGAAATGTGAAGGTCGGCGCTATGATCTGCTTTGACCGTGAATTTCCTGAAAGCGCGAGAGAGCTGATGCTGCTGGGAGCTGAAATAATTTTAATTCCAAACTGCTGCGAAATGGATTCTCACAGAACAGCTCAGCTAAAAACCCGCTCTTTTGAAAACATGACCGGTATTGCATTGGCAAATTATCCGTCCCCGAAATGTAACGGAAGGTCACAGGCATATTCTCCGGTGGCTTATGATAAGTATGGCAAAGAACTGGATAATCTAATATTAATGGCCGATAATGAAGAAGGAATTTTCTATGCTGATTTTGATTTAAAAAAGATCCGCGAATACAGAAAGAGAGAGGTTTGGGGAAATAATTTCAGAAAACCTTATGCCTATAAAAACATTAACAGAAACATGAAAATCAATAAGAAATAATTTAATCTTTATTATAACAACCTGATCCGCTTTATATTATCTGTGTGGCAGATCAGGTTTATGAATTTTAAAATCCGGAATCCCGCATTATCTATACTTTATATATACATCATTCTTAATTCAGTATAAAACTTAAATCTTTATACCCAGATTGAACTGCCATAAATAATTTCTTACATAATTCAGGCCAGAATTTTTAAAACTGTTGGTGAGGTCTGCATTATATCTGACCTCTAATATAATTGTCTGAGGAATCACTTTGTTTATCTGAATTCCCATGCCGCCGATTATCCCCAGTACAGGACTTTTTAACTGACCGAAAAGATTGTTTGCCGCATTAACAACCAAGGTATCTAAATCGCTTCCCGAAGAACTTGAGCTGTTACTTGTTTTAATGCTTAAAACAGGACCAACTGAAATATACGGACTAACAGAGCTTCCGGGAAGTATAAACCGGGCTAAGGCATTTATATCAAAATAGCCTAAACGATTATACAATGTATAATTGATTGCGGGAATCCCTCCCTGAGCTGCCGTAGATACAGTTTGATTAAAACCTTTTTGATTATATCCCATTTCTCCGGAGATAATTACATTTTTATAATTCAGAAAATCATAAAACAGATAAACATTAAATCCGGTTTTCGAATCATATTCAGCATCCCCGAAATTTGTATAATCCAGTCGGGCATTGGAGAGATTCAGTCCTCCCTTTATTCCCAGATTTTTTAACTGAGCAAACGAATTTTCTGAGATACTTAAAACAATTAAAGAAAATAAGATAGCTGTGAAAACTAAAGTCCATTTTAAGTTTTTCATTTTTTTTAAGTTTAGTTTATAAAATAGTTTTGTAGAACTATAAACTTTTTTTGAACGGATCTTTTAAAATTAAATGGATTTATGCTTATCTTATCAGACAACTTATTTAATTATCAATAATTTAAATTCTTAAATGATAATTAAAAAAGTATTTTTGAGAGTGAAGAATACTGATTTGCAGGGTTCATATAAAAAAAATCCGGTTGAATTTTCTATAAACTGCAATCAAATTATACATATTTTTCCGAAAAATCAAATTATTTTTTTTAAGAAGCGGTTTTTTTATTCCGCATTCGAAAAAATAAGAAGATAGATTTTCGGGATCTGGCATATTTCCTCTTTAATTAAGGATATAATTATCAGATAACTTTTTTGCTCAGCAGTCAAATTGATATTGTAATAAGCCTTAATTATACCTAAGTTCTTACAACCCGAATTCCATCTCAGGCCTCCACCAGAAATACATTTTAAATTTACTTCTAAATACACATTCTTAAATCTTCAACAACAGTATCATGTTAAAATTCAAAGCCGATATTAAAACACTTATATATCTTTGCTTAACGACAGCTATGTTATTTATTCAATGGAATTTCGGCTTCCATCCGGTGACTTACATTATATCATTATATCTTGCAGTTACAGTTGCAGTCATAGCGCACAATCACAATCACGTTCCCATGTGGAAATCAAAAATTCTTAACGACATCACAGATTACTGGATAACATTGTTTTACGGATTCCCCGCATTTGCCTGGACACCTACGCATAACAAGAATCATCATAAGTTTAACAATAAGGAAGGTGATTATACAATTACTTACAGAGTCAGTGAAAAGAATAATATTTTCACTTTACTCAGTTATCCGAGTATAAGCAGTTATTTTCAGCAGAACCCGATCGTTGTATATCTCAAATTTCTCTGGAACAATAACAGGAAAAAATTTTTCATTTCTATCATGCAGTATGTTGCACTCGGACTTTTCATTATCATTGCTTTGCTGATAGACTGGAAGAAAGCGATCCTTTATGTAATAATTCCCCAGCAGTTTGCTTTATTTTCTGTTCTGATTTTTAATTACATTCAGCATGTCCATGCTGACGAGGAATCCGATTATAACCATTCACGTAATTTTGTCAGTCCGATGACCAATTTTCTTCTGTTTAATAACGGTTTCCATACGATCCATCATTATCGTGCAAGCATTCACTGGAGCGAAACTCCTGAAGCTCACAAAAAGATCGATCACCTTATTGCCCCTCATCTTAAAGAAAGAGGATTCTGGCCTTATATTTTTAAAGCCTATCTGATAAGTCCGTTCAAAAAAACTTTCAGAACCAGATCAATGCGGCTTGATAGAATTGCCAAAGAGCAGGGTAAAGAAGTTACTCACGGCTGAACTTCGGAACGTATAATACAATTGTAATTAATATTTAAACGGAATTTTGGATATTTTCAGAATTCCGTTTTTAATTTTAGTTTACTCTGATAAAATTCATAAATTGAAATCTTGAAATATATAAAGGGATTATTTAAGTTAAATAAAATAAAATTTTACCAATGGAACAAATTAAAGAACTTCGTCTGGCAGTCCTGATAGACGCAGACAACATTCCTTATGCTAATGTTAAAGGCATGATGGAAGAGATCGCAAAATACGGAACTCCGACTTTCAAAAGAATTTATGGTGACTGGACAAAGCCTACTCTCACAGGCTGGAAATCAGTTTTACTGCAGAATGCAATTACACCTGTTCAGCAATACAGTTACACCATAGGAAAAAATTCTTCTGACTCCGCACTGATTATAGATGCAATGGACATTCTCTACACGGGAAGGGTTGACGGATTCTGTATAGTATCCAGTGACAGTGATTTTACAAGGCTTGCGACAAGACTTCGCGAGGCAGGGATGCAGGTTTACGGAATTGGTGAGAAAAAAACACCTGCTCCGTTTATATCTGCCTGTAATAAATTCATATACATTGAGATCCTTAAGAAAAGAGAAAAACCGGATTCAAAACCAACTGTTGCAAAGAAAACCTCAAGATCAAGAATAAAAAAATCACCTCAGATTGCCGCGCCAGTTTCTACAGTTGCTGCAGTGGATGAAGATCTCCGGAAGCTAATATCTGACAGTATAAATGATCTTGGAGATGAAGACGGCTGGGTATATCTTGGAGTTCTCGGAAATCTCATATTAAAAAAGAAACCTGATTTTGATCCGAGGAATTACGGATATAAAAAATTAATAGATATGATAAAAGAAATTAAGGATATAGATATTGATGAACGTGAAACCGGCAAGAATAACATTTCTCATTTTTATGTTAAAACCAAATAATAAATTTCAATTTTAATTCAATGACGGACTCTCTGATAAATAAATACTGGTCTGAATATCTTCTAACACTCTCCGAAACGGAAAGAAAATCAAGAAATAATTTTACTGCCGAACAATGGGGTGACAGCGATGAACTTGCTGACAGACTCAGTTCTCTGATCATGAACGGAAAAAAAACTGCAAGCTGCTCCTCTCTATGGATATATGAAAAAGAAAACCTGCCCGTTCCGGAAAAAGGTAATTATACAATTGTTTTGAACAGTAAAAATGAACCTGTTTGTATTGTGGAAACTACAGATGTTCAGATTGTTCCATTTGAAAAAGTGGATGAATCTTTTGCTATTCTTGAAGGTGAGGGGGATCTGTCGCTGGAATACTGGAGAACAGCACACTGGAATTTCTTTACCAGATCACTGGGGAAATTTGATCTTCAGCCTTTAATGAATATGCCGCTTGTTTGTGAAAAATTCAAATTAGTTTACTTAAGCTGACCGCTATGATCAACACCAATTGATCAATAATATTTTTCCACGAATTAGCGCAGATTATCACGAATTATATATCAATACAAATTATTTTTTTCTGCTCTGTGAAGCAATAACTGTTTCGGAATTAAACGGACATATCTAATTTGACTATAAATAAAATAATTTTATAAACTCTTATTCTTTCTTTTGAAAGACGTAGGGTTTATGAACAAAGAAAAAGATCCCGGAAAAAAATGTCAAAGGCAGTGATTTTGTTCTGTCAGTGATATAAGTTTCTTTAAATAGAATTTGACAGCTGCTGAGTAAAAAAATTCTTTTTAAAAAAAACAGACCTGAAATTTTTCAGATCTGTTTTTAAACTTTCGGGTTAAGTTGATGTTTATTTTCTTGTAAACATTATCTCCATTGTCTTTGTTTCCTTGCCGTCCTCTACCAGGTACATTTCAAGGGACTGATGATCACTGTCTATAATTTTGAAGATCTGTTTAATGTTCTTGTTTGTTCCGGTCATTGGATCATAACTGTTACCTTTAAACTCTATTGATTTCGAATCTTCATCCCATGTACCTTCTGAGTATGATGTGCCTGTTCCAAAATTATCTATCCAGGTACTCTGGAATATTTTTCTTGCATTATCATAACCCACTATATTCATTCCTTCAAAAGGCATTCCCATCATTTCTGCAGTTGAATTTGACATCTGATATCTGCCGCCTAAAATCATTTTATTAACCGCTGTCCCAGAAGCCTTCATCGGAGGAGCTGTCGGATCCATCCAGAATGAAATGTCCTCGGTCCATTCGCCGTTTGATTCAGCAAGCATTTCATGAACCGGTCCCGGAGTCATATATTCAGTCCAGGCTTTCATATCAATTTCCGACTGTGAATAACCTGCGGCAGTCAATGTAAAAATAAAAATTAAAACAAAAAATTTTGTTGGATTTCTCATAAATCTCTCTCCTTTTTAGTTTATTTATTAAATGTAAATATAAAATATACAATATAAAAATAAAATGATTCTTTATTCCTGCTATTTTATGCGATTCCGAAAGAGTCCAAAACGTTTTATGGGAAAAAAATTATTAATGAACTGATTCTAGATCGAAAAATATTTTATAATCAATTAACAGATCCCGCTCTTTCCCTTCCATTGGCAAGTGGAGATTGGGAAGGATTATTATTTTGAATTTCAGAAATTAAATCATGAAATGCAAATTTCAATTTTTGTTTACAGATATAATTGAGAGCGTTCTGAACAGGTGATGGCGGAAGTGATGCGATCCGGTGACGTAAACTTGAATATTCATGTTAAAATAAGTAAGTTTAACAAAAAAATTCTAACCTTTCTTGAAAAACATCTCCGACATACAAAAAAAATGCTTAGAAAATATTGAAACCAACGGCTGGAATGAATATTATAAAAATAAATCCAATCAGGTTCCAAGAGAAACCCTTGTAAAAGCACTGGAATTCATCAGAGAGAAAAAGAAAAATGAAAAAGATTTGTATGCCATTGACATGGGATGCGGACACGGAGCCGATACCATTGAACTATTAAAAAACGGCTGGAATGTGTTAGCCATAGACGGTGATAAGAATGGAATAAAATTACTGAATGAAAGTGTTGATGATTCTTTTAAAAAAAATCTGAGAACAGAAGTTATTTCATTTGAAGAGTTTGAATCCAAGGATCTGAAAAAATGTGATCTGCTGAATGCAAGCTTCAGTTTGCCTTTTTGTAAACCGGAACACTTTAAAGTTCTATGGGATAATATTTTGAATTCCATAAAAAAAGGAGGTGTATTTTCCGGTCAGCTGTTTGGTGAGAATGATGAATGGGCATATAATAAAAATATGACCTTTCTGAATATTAAATCGGTTCATAAATTATTCGGAAACTTTAATATGATATTTTTTGAAGAAAAAGATGAAGACGGTAAAACAGCATCCGGTGATCCAAAACACTGGCACGTTTTTTCCGTTATAGCCGAGAAGTTAAACTGATATTTTTCTAACCTCCGCAAATGCGGAATAAATATTTTCTCTAAACTTAAACCTAAAATTATGCCACTTAATGAAGCCTTAATTGCTGAACTTCAACAGGAAGCTGCAGCCACCAGAAAAATGCTCGAAAGAGTACCCGAAATATCCAACTCGTGGAAACCTCATGAAAAATCGATGGATCTTGGAAGATTGTCACAGCATATTGCGGAAATATCTACGTGGGTTCCGGAAACTGTTGATAAAGATGAACTTGATTTTGCAAAGGAAGAATATACTCCAAAAGGCGGAACTACAAACGAAGAACTTCTGAAATCGTTTGATGAAAATCTTGCCAATGCAATTGAATGTCTGAAGAATGCTTCGGATGAAAAATTAATGGGTAACTGGACAATGAAAAACGGAGAGAAAGTTTATTTTACCATGCCCAAGATTGCTGTGCTCAGAGGATTTGTATTTAGCCATTTGATCCATCACAGAGGCCAGCTTTCGGTTTATCTGAGAATGCTCGATGTGCCACTGCCTTCGGTTTACGGACCTACGGCTGATGAACCTGATATGTAAGATTTAAAGATTGTGAAGTTAGTATAGTTTTAAACTTAACCGAATAAATCTTCCGCTTTGAATCCATAAATTAATTTCACAGATTTAAAATCCAACGGGGTAAAACTGAATTTCTGTTTTACCCCGTTTTTAACTTCAGGCACTTAAAAAATTTCCTGATCTAAGGATCAACAATCTTCCGGATCTTTTTTGCAACATATGATGAAAGCGCAATTCCCATTCCGTTGCAGGATATGGCAGCTGTTATTCTGTCAGATATTTTTTTAATTTCCGGCCGCTTCGAATCATTAAATCCCATTATTCCCGACCAGCTGTAATCTATTTCATAATTCATTCCGGGCAGAATGACATCGTCTAGTTTCATTTTGAGATCATTTAAAATAATCTCATTGGATTCAAACTCAGATGTTTCTTCCGTCTCAAAATCCATATTTCTTCCACCGCCGAATATCACTCTCTCTCCGAAGTTTCTGAAATAATAAAATCCTTCATCAAAATGAAATACACCTTTGAACTTCAGTCCCGGAACCGGTTTTGTAACGATCACTTGCCC
The DNA here is from genome assembly GCA_937872315.1 of uncultured Ignavibacteria bacterium. GTDB lineage: Bacteria > Bacteroidota > Ignavibacteria > Tepidaquicellales > Tepidaquicellaceae > JAGPCH01. Next base: position 19,911 of record CALMST010000050.1, read on the forward strand.
CCTGCCGGGTTTAATATTTAATTCCGGATAAAATTCACCGGTGAAGGCATTTGTGCAGACTATAACTGACTTTGCATTAAAATATATTTTATCTTTTCCGGAAGAATTTTCAGTGATCAGCTTTACATAATTTTCCTTTTCGTTTATCTTATCTACTTTACATCCGTTAATGATCTTTACGCCAAGCGAACCGGAATATTCAATGAGTGAATTCATCATCTTACCTGTATCTATCTGTGATTCAAACCTGCTGTATATCATAGCCCTTACCTCATCCTGATTGAAACCGAATTCACTTATCTTAAAGTTTGCCGGCTCAAATGTAATATCGGGAAAAATGAATTTTAACTTATTATTTATCTCATCAATTCTTTCCAGTGAATCCAGATGATCGGCATTAATAAGTTCATATCCGCCGTAATTCAAAAGTCCGGTTTTTTCATCACCAAGTCTTTCTCTGAGAATGTTGATCCCTTCGTAACGGTTCTTTACAAGCTCAATAGTCTCATCCTCTCCAATTCTTTCAAAATCAGAAAGTATCTCCGTAAAACTGCCAAAGCATGCAAAACCCGCATTCTTTGTGCTTGCGCCTGAAGGCAGAATTCCTTTTTCCAGTACAAGCACACTTCGCCCGGGATCATTTTCCTTTATCTCACAGGCAACGGATAAACCAAGAATACCGCTCCCTGCAATTATAAAATCATAATTTATGAATGAATCTTTTTCCCAGAATGAAAGTGACATTGAGTTTGTAAAGTAAAATTGAAGATAGAGAATTGAAAAATATTTTAAATCTTTCCTTTAAAATGTTCATTACCGATTAACTGATTTTCAGACATACATTTTTTGCTTCAGTAAAAAACCTGAGCGCTTCCACACCGCCTTCTCTTCCGACACCTGAATTTTTAACACCGCCAAACGGAGTTCTGAGATCGCGTTCCATCCAGCAGTTGATCCATACAATACCTGATCTGATCTCGGCTGAAAGTTTATGGGCTCTTGTGAGATTTTGGGTCCAGATTATAGAGGCAAGACCGTATTCAGTAGAGTTTGCCATCATCATGACTTCCTGTTCGGTCTCAAAAGGAGTAATGGTTACAACCGGTCCGAAAATTTCCTCCTGATTTGTCCTGCAGTCAAATTTAAGTCCTTCGATTACAGTCGGTTCAATGAACCAGCCGTTTTTGCATCTGCCTTCAGGTTTTACCTGTTTACCGCCGCACAGAATTTTACCGCCTTCATTGACCGCAAGATCTATATAATATAATATTTTTTCAAAATGCTGTTTTGAAACAATAGCTCCGAGATCAGAATCCTCTTTCCGCGGATCTCCTACTCTGAGCTTATTTACTCTTTCTGTAAAAGCATTTCTGAATTTTTCATATATGCTTTTCTCGACAAAAATCCTTGAGCCGCAAAGGCAAATTTCCCCCTGATTCCTGAAAGAAGAATTCACAGTTGTCTCAAGCATTTTGTCAAAATCACAATCGGCAAAAATTATATTAGGATTCTTCCCTCCGAGTTCGAGTGAAAGTTTTTTAAATTCCGGCGCAGCTATCTTAGCTATCTCTTCACCTGTTTTTGTTCCGCCAGTGAAAGTAATTGTCCTGATCTTCGGATGTGAAACTATTGAAAGTCCAGCGCTTTTTCCTGATCCGTGAATGATGTTAAGAACTCCTTCCGGTAATCCGGCTTCAATGCATATTTCTGAAAACATGTAAGCTGTCAGCGGAGTAACTTCGGATGGCTTTGCAATGAGACAGTTACCCGAGGCAAGCGCGGGAGCTATTTTCCAGGTAAACAAATATAGCGGGAGATTCCATGGAGATATAGCGCCTACTATTCCTACAGGCTGTCTGAGTGTATAATTTATTATCTCATTTCCCGAATGATGCGATTCACTCGAAAATTGTGTGACGGCTGATGCAAAAAATTCAAGATTCATTATTGCTCTTGGAATATCTACAGCTTTAGCAAGCCAAACAGGTTTTCCGTTGTCCATGCTCTCAGCTATTGCAAACTTTTCAAGATCCCTTTTTAAAAGTTCTGCGATCCTGTATAAATGATCTGCCCGCTGACCGGCTGAAAAAAGCGACCATTTCGAAAATGCTTTTTCAGCTGATTCGACTGCAAGCTGAACATCCTGTTCACCCGAATCAGGGATCATTGTAAACACTTCACCTGTTGACGGATCATAATTATTCAGATAATTATTTGAATATGGAGTGGTAAGAATTCCGTTTATATAGTTTTTTAATTTTTCCATAAAGGTTTTATGACAAATTTGTCTGATCCGATAGCCGGTAATTTATATTAATTTTTTATTCTAAAACTTCTTTTTCGTCCCAGTACATCAGCTCATTAAATTCTTTTAACTCTCTCCAGAGTTTGATTTTAGACAGGACATTTTTATAAATTGATGCTTTAATGAGAAAGTAATGTGAATATTCTTCCTCGCTGATCTCATAGCCGTCATACTCATAATTATTTTCACCAATAACTTCTTTCAGCTCACCCAAAAGATTCGGCAAAAATCCTTCTTTTCCGGCTTCGATGACTCTGTCCATTATGTTCTGATGATCTGTTGATTCGGAAGGATCCATTCCAATAAACTCATTGCCAATAAAAGAATGTTCCTGTATTTCCGGTTTGAATGAAAAACAGTGATAAACATATTTATCACCGCCGATTTCCTTAATGTACCACTTACTGTTGTTTTCCATAATAACATAAATTATAATTAAGAAAAAAGTACCTGGTATTAAGTGTTAAATGTTACTTATTGAGAATAAGTATGAGTGAATAGTATACAATTTTTTTAATTAACTTTCTCAATAAAAATTATTCTCAGCCGTTTTACTCTATAAATTAATTTTAGATTAATAAAATATTTAAAATTCTTGATTTTACTATACTCAATACACAATACTCAATACTCAATACTCAGAACTCAGAACTCAGAACAAACACTAAACAAGCTCCATCAGAGTCCTGAATGCAACAAATTTATTTTTGTATTTTTCTGTATGCTCTGCCTGTAATTTCGGCGCAAAATCTTTCTGATATTTATTATAATCCTCCATAGTGTTCAGAAAATACTGGATTGAATAAGTAAAACCATCGTCTTCCGATCTGACTCTGAAAATTTTGTTGTCAATGAACATACCCGTTGCAAGAACATCCGGTATGTGTTTTGACTTCATCCACTCAAGCCATTCTTCGTTGATGGAGTCATCGACGTTTATTGTGACGTTATATAAAATCATACTTCATATCGACCGAATTCTGCCACGGATTAGCACAGATTTCACAGATTATTTTTTAACGAATTAAATTTTTATAAAACTATTCTTTTTGTTTTTAAAGAATCTTCACCGAAATTAATTATCAAACCCAATTTAAGTTTTAATACTGCCAGATAATTCAGAGTTTGTTTTATGTGTCCGTTTGATATTCCATTGCAACATTTAATTTCCATTATGATTTTATCATAAACGATAAAATCCGAAATGTAAAAATGATTAAGAAAAATATTCTTGTATTTTATTAAGAATTTCTTTTCTCTTTCATAAGGAATTTTATTTAACTTTAGTTCGTATTCGAGCGCATCTTTGTATACAGATTCAAGATATCCTTTGCCAAGAATTCTGTGTATTTCCATACATATACCTATTATTCTGTAACTTTTATCGTTATAAACAAATTCATCTTCCATAATACCCAGTATTCAATTCATAAAATCCGTGTTAATCCGTGCTAATCTGTGGCAAAAA
>CALMST010000051.1 GCA_937872315.1 uncultured Ignavibacteria bacterium
CTGCGAGACTTTCATCCCTTTTTGCGTCGCCTTTTTTGAATTTTGTGTCACAGTTTCATTTCTTTGCGGAACATTCATTTTGCTTTGCGGAATATTCACTTTGCTTTGCGCTGCAATCAGATCCCTTTGTTCAGTATTCAGATCCCTTTGTTTAATATCCGGATCTTTTTGTCCGCCGTCTCCACTTCTTTTTTTAAAATCAAAGTTTGTCTTATTATGCTGGTTGTTCTTATTTTAGTTTTTAATACACTTCATTTAATAACTATGCTTTAAGTTTTCATAATCATTTTGCTGCTATATACATTAAGGATTCTAATTACTGATTGTGTTTATCAATTTATTAATATACTAATTTATCTCTTTATTGCTTTGTTACTTTTGGGTATTGAGTATTTTTTCTCCTTCCCAGGCTGGGCTTGGGAGGGAGGACACAGAAGAAAATTTATTCGTGCTAATTCGGGCAAAAAAAATCATTGGTCAATTTCAGCTGATCATAAGCGGTCAGCTAAATTTGTTTACATTAATCATTTTGCATAAGATTGTTATTGATTAATTTTTGAGGACTTGAATTTTAATGATCATAAACATAATTTTGTGTACACTAATTTTGAAAAACAAAACATTCATATCGTTTATAATTAATATCTTAATCGGGATACTATTTAGTTTTCCGGTATTTTCCGCTCAGGGAACTGCCCAGAACTGTATTAATTCGAATGAAGAATATTATTTCTCAGTAAATCAGTCCGAAACATTTTCTGTTTCAGACTGTATTTTATATCCGGAGAAGCAACCCTGTAAATATAATCTCTCTGATGCTTTTCCATCGAAGCTTTTTAAAACAAACCTGTCAGCAGGCAATAAAAATGATCATTTATCGGATCACTCTCTCCAGCTGTTCAAAGATTTTAATCGCAGATATTTCCTTTCCGATTTTATTTTTAAAAACCCCTGTTACGTAAATCTCTCATATTTAAAAGATCTGAAGACTACAAAGATGCTTTGTTAGTTTTTTCTTACCTTCAGCAACATTAATTCTGTTTGATATTTTTTCAGACAGATCCTGTTACATTTAATTTAATTTAAATCAATCAGTTTACAAATTTATTTAAAATTATGAAAAAATTAATTTTACTTTTTATTATATTTTTTATCTCATCTGTTTCCTATTCACAGAAAGTTATATTAAGAGATATCTCTAATTTACAGCCGGTAATAAATGCCACTCTTACTTCGGGTAATTCATCCGTGAATTCAGATGTGCTTGGTATGGCTGACATTACTGCTTTTGAAGGATCTGACAAGATTGTCATTACTTCATCAGACTATATTACAAAAACCCTTAGTTATTCTGAAATAAAAAGCATGAACTTTACTGTTCTTTTGTATGATAAAAGTTACAAAACAGATGAAATAGTTGTCTCCGCAAATAAGTTTGACGAAAATGTAAAATACCTTCCAAGACAGGTAGAGGTCCTGAATTCTGAAGATATTGCATTTGCAAATTCTCAGACAACAGCTGATCTTCTTCAGCAGACCGGAACTGTCTTTGTTCAGAAAAGTCAGCTTGGAGGCGGCAGCCCTGTTATAAGAGGTTTTGAAGCAAACAAAGTGCTCATAATGATCGACGGGGTCAGATTCAATAACCTTATATTCCGCGGAGGTCACTTACAGAATGTCCTGAGAATTGATGATAATGTATTAAAAAGAACTGAAGTTCTGTTTGGAGCAGGTTCTACTATATACGGAAGTGATGCTCTCGGAGGCGTTATGAGTTATTATACAAAAGATCCGATACTCAGTCTTAACGGAAATACTTTTTCGACAGGAACAGCTTTATACAGATATTCATCGGCAGATAATGAAAACACCGGTCATTTTAATTTCAACATTGCAAATGATAAAATAGGATTTCTCGGAAGTTTCACATATTCAAATTTCAATGCGCTGACAATGGGAACAAAGAATCTTAAAAATCCGGACTGGCTCAGGAAATTTACAGCCCAGCGTATTAACGGCGTGGACACAATGATCGCAACAGATAATTATTATTCGCAAAATCCTTCAGGATATAATCAATATGACATTCTTGCAAAGTTTCTGATAAAACAAAGTCCGGCCGTAAATCACACTTTTAATTTTCAGTATTCAAACACCAATGACATACCACGATATGACAGGCTCAATACAATCGATCCTGCAACAGGTAACTTCACAAATGCACAATGGTATTACGGACCGGAGCGAAGGATCCTCGGTTCTTATAAACTTAACCTGATGGGCAAACAGACTTTCTTTGATAATTCCAATATCCTCCTTGCATATCAGGATGTCAACGAAAGCAGAAACAACAGAGGATTCGGAAAAACCTTCTTAACTTCAAGAACCGAGAATGTAGATGTCTTTTCCGTAAATGCTGATTTTAACAAAGTCCTTAAAACCAAAAACCCGCAGAGTTTTCATAATCTGAGTTATGGACTTGAATGGTATTACAATACCGTAACTTCAACCGCCTTCAGAAGAAATGTAAACACTCTCGAAGAATCGCCAGCAGATACGAGATACCCGGATGGTGACAACAGCATGAACACATTTGCAGTGTACGTGCAGGACAGCTGGAGGATCAATGATAAAGTTTCTTCAATGATAGGTGCGAGATACAGTTATGTAGGACTTAGCGCAACATTTGAAGATACCACATTCTTTAAATTCGCTCAGCTGTATCCGAATGGTATAGATCAGAACAACGGAGCATTCAGCGGAAATCTTGGATTCACATTTCTACCGAAAGATGAATGGAAAATATACATTAACGGCGCGACAGGTTTCAGATCCCCTGATATTGATGATCTGTCAAAAATATTCGAATCCGTCCCGAGAACCGGAGCTGAATACGGCTCTGTAATAGTTCCGAATCCTGATCTCGGTCCTGAATATACTTACGGCGGTGAACTCGGGGTATCCAACATTTTCTCAAACAGAATCTTTGCTCAGGCAATTGGCTACTATACTTATATAAATGATGCTATAGTAACCGCTCCTTACACTTATAACGGAAGTCCGGTAATTATTTACGAGGGTGATACGGCTAACGTACTTGCAAATCAGAATGCCCAGACCGGTTATATCTGGGGTACCACTTTAAATCTTAACGCTGATATTACTAACTATCTGTCCATGATAAATACGGTAACTTACACCTACGGAAGAGTTACTACTGACAGTACGGATACTCCCCTTGATCACATTCCGCCGCTCTTCGGTAAATCAGGTTTCATCGTTAATCTCGATAGATTTCAGGGAGAATTCAATATGCTTTATAATGCATGGAAGCTTAAAAAAGATTACAGCTTAAGCGGCGAGGATAATTTACCTCAGGCAACACCAGACGGTATGCCGAACTGGTTTACACTGAATGTAAAAGGAGCATATCAGCTCAATAAAAATCTTCAGCTTCAGCTTGAGATCAATAATTTACTTGATCTGAATTACAGAACTTTCGCATCGGGTATTAATGCGCCGGGTGTGAATTCTGTTCTGACT
>CALMST010000052.1 GCA_937872315.1 uncultured Ignavibacteria bacterium
GTCCGGATAAATACTGTAACTCCAGACTATCCAATGGTTTCTTTGAAGATAAATTAAAGGTCACGGCTATTACCAGGGACTGGAAAACTGTTAATGAACTCTTTATCATGGCGGAAAAAATTATCAGGCATGATCCCGGAAGATAAAACCAGTTTCTGACGAATACGGATAAAAACACTGAACCTTTATTGAGATTGCTGTTTAAGTAAGAGGTATTTTTTTCTAATCCGGGGAAAGGAAAGTATTCTTAAAATATCATTTAAGGCAGAGCCAAAAAATATCTCCTGGTCAGATAGAATTAAGAAATAGTATAAGATCTTATAACTTTCAACTATCAATTCGCCGCGGCGGAAAAGTTATCAGATTACATGCTTCATCAAGAGTCATCATCTTTCCCTGCTCATAATATTCATCAAATTTTTTCCTGCCGAATTTTTTTAAAAGAGAGCTTTTGATATTTTCTTTCAGAATTAATTCTTCTTCCTTAGGTTCTGAATCCATTACGAGTATTGAATATTCAGCTGCTGCAAGTATTTGTATGTGTGAGAGCTGAAATGATCCTGATTCATGGATTCCGAGAAGATAGATCATTGCTACAGCAGTATTATGTATATTTTTCGGATCTGATCTCAGTTTAATAAACTCACTAAAAAATTTACAGCTGTCGTTTATATTTTTATTCCGGAATGAATTTTTCCCTGATTCAAAAAGTGCTTCTGCAAGTAATATCCTGTTATTTATTTTTTCTGATAATTTAATGCTTTCAGAAAGCAAGCTATCTGCTTCTTCAAAATTACCCATTACTGATTCGATTTCTCCTAACCTTTTCAGTGTTTTTGAAATATCATCAGTATCTTCAAGTTCTCGGAATAATCTGAGACTGTCTTCAAAAAATGACTTAGAAGTTTCATAATTTTCCAAATCAAAATAAGCCTTCCCAAGATTAAAGAGTGATTCCGCAATCCCTAATTTATCTCCTATTTCTCTTCTTAATAAAAGACTTTCCTCAGAATACTGTTTTCCTTTTTCAAAATTTCCGGTTTCGAAAGTCAGATTAGATAAATTGTGAAGAGAACTTGCCATTGCCCTTTTATCTCCTAACTTCCGTGCTAATTCAAGACTTTCTAAGTAATATTTCTTTCCTTCATCAAGATCATCTCTTCTGAAAGAAAGATTCCCCAGATTATTAAGAGATTTGGATATGCTTATCAGGTCCGCTGCTTCTCTTCTTAATGAAAGCGCTTTTTCATAAAAGTCCTTTGCATTTTCATAATTATCCAGATCAAATTCTATATTTCCCAAACCATTCAGGGATGATGCAATCATCAGCTTATCCTGCAGCTGATTATTAATTTTTAAACTTTGATTAAAATATTCACGTGACCGGTCATAATCTCCCTTAAATCTTGCCAGCTGAGCTGCGTAAAGATATAATTTCCCTGTTACTGTTCTGCTGATTTCATTTTCGTTTTTAAGGATCTCATAAATATACCTGATGCCTGTTGAATAATAACCCCGTATATCCCAGAATCTCCATAAAGAAACAGCCAATCCCGCCCCGGTTTCCTTATCCCCGCCGTTAACTGACCATTCTATTGCAGACTGAAAATTCAGATGGTCTGATTCGAGTTTATCCAGCCATAAAAAGATCTCGCTTCCATATAACCTGCTTTCAGCTGTATCAGAATAGTTCTTGAAAAAGGTCAGATGTTTGTTTAACATATCAGATAATTCATTGTCTTCTCTTAATTTATCTTCACCGTATTTCTTAAGAGTTTCAAGAATTGAATATCTTTCAGTTTTTAAATTAAAATTAATTATTGATTTTTCCACAAGACATCCATGAAGTTCTAAAATTTCCTTTCTGCTGATTTTCTGATCAGAACAGATCTCCTCAGCTTTTTCCATATCCCAGCCGCCTTTGAATACTGATAATCTTTTCCAGAGCAGTCTTTCCTTATCATTCAGAAGCTCATAGCTCCAGTCTATCAATGCTTTTAATGTCTGATGCTTGGGCAAAGCAGTACGTTTTCCACCTGTCAGTATTTTAAAACGATCATCCAGTCTTTTCCTGATATTTTCAACTGACAAATATTTTGAACTCGCAGCTGCTAATTCAATTGCAAGTGGAATTCCGTCAAGGTGTCTGCAGATCTCAGCAATTGCTGCGGCTTTGATTTCATTTATCTGAAAATCAGGATTTGCGGAATATACTCTTTCGAGAAAAAGGAAAGAGGATTCATATTTGTACAGATCTTTATGATCTTTTTGATCTTTATCATTAAAATTTCCCGGTGTTGAAAGCATTGGGATTTTGTAAGTTTGTTCACCATAGCAGTTTAAAGCTTCCCTGCTTGTAGCTAATATTTTAAGTTTACTGCAATTCATCAGTAAATTTTCGGCAATTTCTGCACAATCCTTTACGAGATGTTCGCAGTTATCCATGATCAAAAGCAGCTCTTTCTCCCTGAGATAACTTACAACAGAATCAAACAGTGATATACCGGATTCTTCTTTGATTCCAAGCGATGTCATTATTTTTTGCATGATCAAAGCCGGATCTGAAACAGGAGCCAGTTCAACTATAAAAACTCCGTTTGCAAATTCATCGATCATTTCAGCAGCTGCCTGTAATGTTAATCTTGTTTTTCCGCTTCCGCCAGCGCCAATCACAGTCAGCAAATGTGTTTTACCTGATAATTTTTTTACGTCCCCTATAGGTTTTTCTCTTCCTATGAAACTTGTCAATTGTACCGGAAGATTATTCGGTCGGGCGTCAAGTGTTTTTAAAGGAGGGAAATCCTCGCGAAGTCCTTTTGCCAAAACCTGAAACAATCTAATTGGCTGTATGACATCTTTAAGTCTCCTCTCACCGAGATCACGGAAACTTGCTACCGGTCCGTCTTTAGCTGATTTGATACAAAGTAAATATGCATCATTTGAAATAAGTATCTGTTCACCATAAGCAGACGACATCACCCTGACTGCCCTTGCAAGTGTAATGTAACCCATGTAATCTGTTCCATTCCATTCAGCTTTTCCTGAATGAATTCCAATTCTGATTTTAATAACCGCTTCATCCCACTTTTCATTTCCCAGATCAGTCTGAATTTCAACTGCAGCTTTTACTGCATCCTCTGCAATTTCAAAAGCACAGCAAAAAGCATCACCGATTATTTTAAATATAAAACCATTATTTGATTCAACAGCATTTCTCAGAATTTCATTATGTCTTTCCAAAACAGCATTAAGCAATTCAGGAAAATCCTGGGATAACTTAGTACTTCCTTCAATATCAGTGAATAAAAAAGTTACATTTCCGGACGGTATTTTATTTTTATTATTATTCATAAAAAAAATAAATAACTGAAAATTTACAATTTAACATTGAAAATTGATTCGTGCTGCCTTCGATGTCAGTAAATAGGAAAGTCACGTTGCCGGTTGGTTTCATTTTGGTATTAAGTATTAAGTATTAAGTATTAAGTATTAAGTATT
>CALMST010000053.1 GCA_937872315.1 uncultured Ignavibacteria bacterium
CCCATGTGAAAGTATAATTAGTTGTATTGTTTGGTAATGTTGAGATCCTTGAACCAGGAGCAGGTGTATTCAGATTATATGCATTAAGCGGAAATGTTTCTATTTGAACTCCTGCTGTCCAAGCCTGCATAGTACCTGATTTATCATCAAACCAGAATGGCCAGATCTTTCCGTTACCGGAAGTGATCCCTATATAATCACCCATGTAATTACCAAGACCTGCTTCACCTTTTACTTTCCAGCTATGATCACTTACAAGAATATCTGTCCATGTATTTCCGCCGTCTATGGAACGGGAAACAAATACCTGACAGGAATCTCCAACTGAAGGATAATTTCTGTTGTCGTAATAAACAACATTAATTCCGCCAGATTCATCAACTCTTACAGCCGGAAAGAATTGAACCTTTCCATTATTTAGAGCATCCTGATTGACTCTGATCCCGGAAGACCAAGTATTTCCTCCGTCAGAAGATCTGTGTAGGATCACATCGGCATCCGAACCGGCCGGTGCGAGATTTACGTCAGATGAAACAATATATATCCAGCCGTCTCTTGCACCTCCGCTTCTGTCAACTGAAATGCGGGGAAAACTATTAACTCTGACACCCCATCCGTTATAAGAAGATGATCTGATACCGTTCATGTCATAGGCATTGTCTGTAACTGTCCAGGTTGCACCTCCGTTTGTTGACTTTGCAAAACCGGCAAAATCTTCAGTGAAGGGAGAAGATGAATTTGGAGCAGCCCAGCAGACATACACCTGTCCGGAAGGTCCTATTGCTATATCGCAACCTTGTGAATAGTGACCTGCTGCGGAACTATTTATCTGGGATAAAGATGACCAGCTTGTTCCGCTGTTAGTCGTATAAGAGAAAACTATAGGCGGAGATGTTGCCGAAAAATCACTCCACACTGCATAACTTCTTCCATAATAAGCACTTGAAGGAGCATCATCACTTGCTGCAAAATTCTTGTCTGATGACTGTGTGGTAATGGAAACTGAAGGAGACCAGGTTAAACCGTTATTTGTGGAAAAGCTTGCAGCCATGCCTGAACTTAAAGTAGTCATAATAATTACTCCATTCTTATCAATGCAGGGTCCCGGATCACTTGGAGAATTTCCAAAAGCCGGTATAATATCAGTTCCAAACCATGTTAAGCCGCCGTCTGTTGTGGTATAGGATGCCTGACCGAAAGCCGTTCCGATAGTAGTATTGGCTGAACCAAACATTATATTTGGATTGGTCGGATGTCTTACCAGAATTACTTCATCCTGCTGGTTTGAATTTGGTAATACTCTTATATTAGGAGATATGGTAACTCTGCCTTGCTCTGTATAAATTATTCTGTCAGATTTGTTTGGGTTTTCCCAGTTTGTGAAATTCCCGGGAAGAATCTGATAATTGCTTAAAGGTGGTTTTGAGGTTTTACTTTTATCAACCGACCATTTTTCCTGTGTGAAACCTGACTGTATAAAAATTATAACTAAGAATAGTGTATATAACTTTTTCATGATGTGTTTGCTTTAATTAAAAAAATTATCTTTTGCGGATAAATATAAAATTGAATTGTACTGATTAAAATATAGTATTATTTGTAATATAGAAATTCTGAAATTTTTGAAAATTATTTTGATTGTGAATATGATTTTAAAATTAAGATAAACATAAAAAAGGATTGACAACTTCATACAGTTGCCAATCCTGAAACATTTCTAATTAACTAATGATTTGAGTTTTGTTTCTACCCACTCATTATCCAATACCCGATACTATTTAAGAAGAAGCATACGTTTCGTTTCAACATAATCCCCGGCCTGAATCTTATAATAATAAACTCCGCTTGCAAGATGCGATCCGTCAAATGAAACTCTGTATCTTCCTGCCGGTTTGGTCTCGTTAACCAGAGTTTTAACTTCCTTACCAAGCATGTCATATATTTTCAAAGAAACATATCCCAATTCAGGAATTCCAAATTCCAAATTCGTTGTCGGATTAAACGGATTCGGATAATTCTGATTCAATGAAAATTCTGCAGGTATTCCAAGACCTGAATTTTGAATATCCACGACACCGACAGTAAGCTTAACAGGAATAGTTTTAACAGGTCTTAAAGGATCAT
>CALMST010000054.1 GCA_937872315.1 uncultured Ignavibacteria bacterium
AAAAAAACAGATCAATCCCTGTATATAAAGATCTCAGGTTTTTTACCGCTTTTAATAAAAGCGCGGTACATACCTTTTGAATTAAAGGGCATGGCAATATTGCAATCTTTATCAATGGCTATGAGTCCGCCTTCACCTTTTATCGATACAAGTTTTCTGTTAACTACTTCTTCGCAGGCATTTTCGAGAGATAATTTTCCGTATTCCATAAGCGCAGACACATCATATGCGCAGACAGCTCTTATGAAAAATTCCCCTTCGCCGGTACATGAAACTGCGCAGGTATTGTTATTTGCATAAGTGCCGGAACCGATCAAAGGACTGTCTCCGATTCTGCCGAATTTTTTATTTGTCAGTCCTCCTGTCGAAGTAGCAGCAGCAAGATTACCATTTATGTCCAGAGCAACTGCGCCGACCGTACCGAACTTTTTTTCTTTATCATCATCAGTATTTTCGGATCCGCCAATTATTGTATGATCGAGCATTGTCTTATCATTTTTCAATGCATTACATAACTGATCATATCTGTACTGATCAAAAAAATATTCATCTTTTTCAAAAATCAAATTGTGTTTTTCCGCAAAATCAAGCGCGCCTTTTCCGCTTAGATAAACATAATCCGGATGATCCATTATCTCTTTTGCAAGCAATATGGGATTTTTAATATTGCTAACTGAAGAAACCGCGCCGGCATTCAGATATTTACCTTCCATCACTGAAGCATCCATTTCGTGTTTTCCGGAATTTGTAAACACTGAGCCTTTACCGGCATTAAACAGAGGATTGTTTTCAAGGATCTCAACAGCTTTTACAACTGCATCAGTGGCGCTGTTCCCATTTTGAATTAACTCCCATCCTTCTTCCAGAGCCTGCCTCAGGGAATCTTTATACATCAGTTCTTTTTCATCTGTCATGCTGGCTTTTAGTATTGTGCCGGCACCTCCATGTATGGCAATTCCTGTCTTGTTCAAAATCAGTTATTTGATTTATAAATTATTGAAATTTTATGTCCGCTATGATTATAACAATAGTCTGATGAAAACAAAAAAACCTTGCCGGAACATATCCGGCAAGGTTTAGATTAATCAGGTATTAAAATTATTTCCTCTGAAACTTTTCATCTTCAAGAGTAAAGATAAGTGATATAACATGGCTGTTTCCGAGATCTTCCAGTCCGTCATATTTTGAAAAAGAATAGTCAATGTTGATCTTTGGTAACTTGACACCCGCGCCTAAAGTAAGATTTCCGATATCATTATATCCTGTTCTTATTGCGATAAGGTTCTTAAACGAATATTCAAGACCCGCATGGACATCAAAACTTACAGGACCTAAATTTGCATTTGCGCTTGATTGTCTGTTTTCAAATCTGATATCAAAATCCACAAGCGGAGTAAATGTACCGCTGGCAAATTCAAATTCGTAAGCACCTCCGATCTTCGCAGTAGGCACGATCACCTCCTGTTTTCCGGTAGACCAGGACAGATAAGTGGAAGTTATATCCATCAGATTTGCACCGAGAAAAAATGTTCCGAAAGGATTATAGGCAGCTCCTATATCAAAGCCCAGTCCCCAGGCGCTCTCTTCTGCGAGATTTTTTGTTATTACTTTTAAGTTTGCTCCGTAAGAAAATTTTTCACTCGGACGTTTTGAATAAGTCAGGTAGAATGCATAATCAGCAGCATTGAAATAAGTGATCTTGGAAGGGTCAAGTCTTTCTCCGAGTTCCTGTTCATAAATTCCGTTACCATTTTCTTCAATAAGGGCATTTCTGGTATCTGCAATGTCATCGACACCCAGTCTTATCATACTGAAACCAATGGAAGTACTTTTTCCGAATGGAATTGCAACAGACCCGTAATCATAATTTAACAAGTTACTGAACTGTGATTCATGCATCAGGGCAAACTGAGGATAATTGATATCTGCCAGAGATCCGGGATTCCAGTAACCTGCCGTAACATCATTTACCAGAGCTACATAAGCTCCGCCCATGCCTCTTGGACGACCTCCGACACCTATTGCCAGAAATTCGCCTGCATATTTATTACCTGTACCTTGTGAGAATATATCCTGGTGAGCGATTAAGCAGATTAATGCTAAAAGGATTGCTTTGGTTTTAAAAGAATTCATAATTTGAATTTAGTTTACTTTTTTAATTAACATAACAGTAAACGAATTTTATCATTATCCCCCTGTATTTTTTTCCTCAATAATGATTAATTTAATCCGTTAAGTCAATACAAAATTATTAATTTATTTGAAATTTATTTACCCTGAAAACTTGAATTTCCATTTGCTGGTTTGACAGACAATTGAACTGTTCAGATTGCAATAAAATTTCTTTTTTTAATATAAATTATGACAATAATTTTCGCGGGCATTATTGAAATCATTACTGTACTAAGCGAATAATGTAAATTACTCTTTATCCACATCCGTCCAAAACGATTTAATGAGATACAGTATAGATTTACCTTTTTTTCCGGCTTACTTTCATTCATTTTAATAAAAGAAAAGAAAAAGCTATGAATAATCGCCCGCTGGTGATAAATAGCCGGAAATTCTTTGTAATTGGCTGAAAAAATTTCAACTCACAACCCGCCGGAAGATCACCTTCGAGTTGCTCAAACAAGAAATTTTTTCTTTATGCCAATACTCAGAATTTCTTTCGGCAATTTATCACAGGCGGGGATCAAAAAATCAGATCAATAATAAAATTAAAAAAAATTTTCCGCCGGAAATCATGCCGGAAATCATGCCGGAAATCATGCCGGAAATCAT
>CALMST010000055.1 GCA_937872315.1 uncultured Ignavibacteria bacterium
TTCAATGTTCAATGTTCAATACTTAATACTTAATACTTAATACTTAATACTTAATACTTAATACTTTATACTTTGACCAAATACAATCAGCTCAAAGCAATGCTTTCTATAACCAGAGCAAGCTTGCGTTCATTAATGAGAAATCCTTCGGCGGTTGTATTTAATCTCGTATTTCCTTTGATATTCATTGTGGTATTCGGATTCATAAGCGGCGGGGGATTCAGGATGGATATAGCAATTGAAGAAGGTTCTGATATGAACAATGCAGTAATAAAGAGTCTGGAAAATATTGGTACGATCAAGCTCATTAAAGATAAACCTTTAAATGAAACTTATTCGGAGCTTGAAAAAGGGAGAGTAGATGCGATAATTGGTTTTAAAAGAAATGAAAAAGGAGTCCTGTTGATTGATCTGAAGACAACTAAAGCTTCTCCCGAAAGAGGAAATATATTCAAGATGATGCTCAATGAGATAATAGACAAACAAAATCTAGCAATGACAAAAAGCGGGTTACCGGAAGTACCTATGACGGAATTAAAAGAGGAAGTTGTGGAAGGGAGAAAATACAAGACCATAGATTTTATTTTACCGGGACAGCTTGGATTTTCTTTGCTCAGCGCAGGTGTGTTCGGGACAGCATTTATTTTTATCAGTTTAAGACAGACACTTGTCATAAAACGATTTTTTGCAACACCGATTAAAAAAGTTTTCATTATACTCGGCGAATCATTAAGCAGACTGATTTTTTCCATGTTTAGTTCTGTAATAATAATAGTGATCGGTAAATATTTTTTCGGATTTACACTTGTTAACGGTTTCGAAACGTTCATAAATATGATGATCTTGTCAATTTTAGCTTTGATCGTTTTTCTCGGGTTCGGATTTGTCGTATCGGGAATTGCCAAAAATGAAAGCGCCGTTCCGCCGATAGCAAACCTTATCACGCTTCCGCAGTTTTTACTTGCCGGGACATTTTTCCCCATCTCTAATTTTCCGGAATGGCTGCAGCCTGTCAGCAGAATATTACCGCTTACTTATCTGAATGAAGCATTAAGAAAAATCTCTTTTGAAGGAGCTAGCTTATTTGATGTTCGTTATGATATATTGATATTGCTGGTATGGGGCATAGTTATTTATGCTTTAGCTGTGAAGGTGTTTAAGTGGGAAGGGGACTGATGATTTGGGAATTTGATAATAATAATTATTATTAGAAATAAGTACAGAGATTAACTGCGATTTGTGAAACCCGGAGTAAAGTTTGTCATTCCCCAAATCCTCATCTATTCATTATCGATAACAAAAATTTTTCGAAACAAATTAAAGAACTAATTCAAACTGCATATAGTTTTTTAGAACTTGGTTAACAGAGTCAAATTATATTTAATAATTTTCGGAAGATCCCGGTCACATGAAATTTTTATTTATCTTATACTGTATCTAAATCCGAAATAAAACTCCCTGCCGCTAGTTGGTCCCCAGATGTAAGACGTATCAAAGTAAGGTCCGAACGGATCTTCCGGTGCTATAATCGGAAACTCCTGTGTGAAGTTCAGAATGTTTTCCACTCCTGCATACACTTCAAAGAAATCAAAGAATTTATTGAACTGTGCATTGATCATTGTATATGATTCAGACTCTGAAGGTCTCTGAAATTGAATGGGATTTGAAACTGTTGACGGAAGTTGTTGTATTCCGAACCATTGCAATCCTGAAGACACGCTCCAGGAATCGGTTGTATATGAAAAAGACGAAAAAAATCTGTGTGTGGAATTAAAAGGTTGCTGATAGAAAACCCCGTTGTTTTCATACTGAAGATCGATGAGTTTATAAGCAAGTTTAACATCAAGATATCTCATGAAATTTATATTAGCTTCAGACTGAAAGACATTTGAAAATGCCGATCCGTTTAGATTTGCAAAAACAACTTCCGAAGGATTAACATTATAATCGGGAATTATCTTATTGCTGAAGAAGGTTCTGTAATAATCAAGATTCAGACTTCCGGCAAAATCACCGAAATTAAAATAATACAAAATATCTGCACCGTAATTTATAACCCTTTCAGGATCCAGCTCTTCTGCAATGATAATATCTCTTGAACTTGCAAGCAGATTTGTATTGTCAATAAAAACATCCGCTGTTCTGAAACCTGTACCGGCAGAAAATCTGAATACAAGTTCATCTTCAGGCTGATATCTCAGCAGAACTCTCGGAGTGAAGATCAGTCCGTATTCATTATGAAGATCAAATCTTACACCTGTCATGAGTGAAGCTTTATCATCAAACAAACTCATTGACTTTTCCGCAAAGATACCGGGAATGGATTCAGTGGTCAGATAGTTACCCGAATAGGTTCTGGAAGTTGAATCAAGATATGTTATGTTTTCATCAATGCTTAAGTACTTGTAGCTTGCGCCTGTTTTAAATACTATCTGATCAAATGCTTCGAATTCATAAAAACCCATTGCAACAAAATTAGACTGATCCGCATCATACTTTGTGATCCCGTAAAATGAATTCTGATCATAATAATTTGCATTCATATAAAGCTTCAGACCTTTGGTTGCATCAATGGTTTTTGAATAATTGAAGTAAGCGTCAACGGAATTTATTTTTGCCGACTGTCCGTAGATCTGATTACTTCCTGCATTTATGTCTGAGTTGTAACCTGTCTGACCACCGGTTCTATCTTCGTTCCAGTATCTTCCGGCAATATTGATCTGGCTCCTGTTTTTTTCATCATTAAAACTCCATTTGTTAAAAAGCATGTATCTGGTGATCAATGGATTATCAAGAAAGCCGTCATTGTTTTCATCAAGTCTTAGTGACTCCTGGGCTGTGTTTAGCGTAAGGATTGTATTTACATTTTTATTCAGCTGATTTGTAAGATTCATATTCAACTGTTTTTCTAGCATACTGTTCATAAAACCATTTACAAGGAATCTGTCAGAGTTATCATAATTTTTCAGCAGAACATTCATGATTCCGCTAATTGATTCATAACCCTGAAGGACAGAGTTCGATCCTTTGGAGATTGTGATCCTGTCTATCGATGTACCCGGAAAACTGCTTACACCATACTTAACATTCAGACCATTCATGATAGGCATATTATCAACAAGTATCTGAGTGTAAACACCTTCGAGTCCGAGTAATTTTAATTCCTTACTGTCCGTAATGATATCAGTGACAGCTACTTCCACCGAAGAGTTTTTCCCGAAGCAACCAGAAAGATCACAGCATGCGTCTTTTACAAGTTCCTGGGAAGTGATCACTTCCGTCTTTGCATTATCATTGCCGATATACGTAGAACTCTGTTTATCTTCTACCTCAATTGTTTCAGTTGAAGCATTAGGATATAAAGTAACATCAATATAATTTTTATCAGCGACATCAATCGTATCTTTTTCGAAACCTATATAAGAAACAATGATCCTCAGATCAGATACACCTTCTTTTGAAATTTCAAATGTTCCGTCTTCCTCAGTTGCCGCACCTTTAGTGGTATTTATCCATTTCAGAACAGCTCCGTCGAGAGTTTCGGTTTTTTTACCGGTCTGACCTTTTACAATTCCTGTAAGACTCTGTCCGAAAGATTCACCCATCGAACAGAGTACAAGTAAAATTGCAAATAAAGTTTTTTTGAATATGATACTCATAAAATAAAATCCTTATTTTTTGTAATTACTTAAATAAGTTTCAGAGTCTTCAGTAAATTTTTTCTTACAGCTGTCTCCGCAGAAATAATATTTTGTACCGTCAACAACCTCAGACAGATCCGTTTTTGCATCACCGTCATCGCAAACCGGACACCATAAACCTTCGCTTCCAAGATATTTGGCCGGATTTTTTTTGAATGATTTTTCACATCCCTCACAGCAGAAAATTACTTCTTTGTTTAAGTAAACATATTTTACACCGTCACCATCAATAGTCTCTCCGCTTACAATGCAGACTTCTTTAGTGCCCGATACAGTAGAATCAGATGAACCGGATTTTGAAAAAGAATTTGTATCTGTTGAAATTAAAATTGCGCAGATAAATATTGATAATAAAATGAATTTTCTCATAATAGATTATATTGTTTAAGTTTTTAAAATTTTAAGATAAAAATAAATGGTCACTTCTTTATACAGAAGCGGAATTTTGAATATACAACCAGGCGGAAATTTGATTCTCTAAATTCTTAGAATTGTTTTGGATTGATCACTCTTAAGGTGATCCGGTGAGAGAAAGTTTGGAATGATACTTCTCTTTGCGGTACCGGGGGAGTTATGATGGATCAAAATTTGAGGAGAATTTAAAACTATTGATTTTATGAAGGTAGTTACAGCTTTTTTTTCAGTTTGAAATGTCTGACTGTATTCACAGCAATCTTTTTTTGTGACCGACTCATTCTGGAATGACATATCACAACAAGAATTTTCACCGGTCTCGCAGCATGAATCTGATACACAGAAGACGGAGTTTCCGGAAATACCGGAAATTAAAAAAACTGTTAATATGAAAACAGTGATTATATTTTTAAGATTTGATTTTTTCACTTTGGGAAACTACGAATTTTGACATTAAATTAAAAGGGAGGATGAAGTTCGAACGGTTCTGCTTTTCCGACTGTAAATGAATCCTTTTCATTTATAACCGCATCTGTCACGCCGTTACTGATCTCTGTATTCGTAAGCCATCTCGAAGTTTCATCTTCAATAACAAATCCCAGAATTATTTTTTTATAGATAATATTTACAAATCGCTCAAATGTGAATTTAATATCGGATGTTTTTTTTTCCGGGTCAGATTCTTCACAACCGAGGACATGAAAATATTTACATTTAACATTTTGCCCGTTCAAAACATCAGCAATTATATAAGGAGCTTCGGGTGCTGTAGAATGGATCCAGCAGACAGCAGATTCAAATTCTCCATAATTGTCGATCGCTGATCTTAGTCTTTCTTCAAGACTGTAATAATCTGTGTAATCAACTTTTATGGGATTTATAAAACCGTGTTCGGATTTTGATTCGATGAGTTTGTTGAGTCCGGAAGGGTTCCGGGCTATTACAGAAACAGTATATCCGTGCTGAGTGAAATATTCCGTGACTCCGCTGAGCATTCCTGTTCCACCGACAATGAGTGCATGAGGCATATTTACAAAATACAAATTACGAATTAAAAATTAAGAATTACAAAGGCACAGGCAGGGGTAAAGAAAATTCTTTCGGTCAAGGTTTGTTCATTCGAATAAAATCTTCTATAAAATATTGATCAGTTCGTCTTCGTCCATGACAAGAACCTCTCTTGCGTTCGAACCGTTTTTCGGACCGACTATTCCGGCAACTTCAAGCTGATCGACGATCCTTGCGGCTCTTGCGTATCCGAGTTTTAATCTTCTCTGTAATGTGGATGTCGAACACTGCTGAAGTTTGAAAATCAATTTTGCAGCTTCGCCGAACAATTCATCCCTGTCATCAATATCTCCGTATGAATATGCTTTCTTTTCAATCAATGAAGGTAAAAGATAAGGCTTGGTAAATCCCTGCTGAGCTTCAATGAATTCAGCAACCTTTTCGCATTCCTCTGTTGTGATCAATGCATTCTGAATTCTGATAGGTTTGGAAGATGCTGCAGACAGATATAACATATCACCGTTTCTAAGAAGCTGATCCGCGCCGCCCATATCAAGGATTGTTCGCGAATCAATCTTTGATGCAACCTGATAAGCTATCCTTACCGGAAAGTTTGCTTTTATAACACCTGTGATAACGTCCACCGAAGGTCTCTGTGTTGCAACTATCAAATGAATACCAACGGCTCTTGCCATCTGCGCTATCCTTGCTATAGGTTCTTCAATTTCCCTTTTAGCCGTGATCATAAGATCTGCAAGCTCATCTATTATCACAACTATGAACGGCATTTTCTTATGTCGGATCGCATCATTATCTTTAAGCTTTCCCAAAGCGTATTTTTCATTGTATGATTCAATATTCCTTACGCCTGCATTTGCAAGTTTATCATAGCGGTTTTCCATTTCACATTCCACACTCTTCAGCACCGATACAGCATTAGAAGGACTTGTGACTATGCTTTCATTTATGTCTGAAGAAGTTGCAAGAAAATGTTTTTTCAATTTTGAATAAAGACTGAGTTCAATCTTCTTCGGATCTATCATTACAAATTTTAGGTCAGAAGGATGCATCTTATACAAAAGACTGCCTATAATAGTATTTATACCGACGCTCTTTCCTGATCCTGTGGCACCGGCAATGAGAAGGTGCGGCATTTTTGCAAGGTCATCAATGAACACTTCCCCGTCAATGGTCTTTCCGAAAGCTATCGGCAGACTCTTCCTGCTGTCATCAAATTTCTGTGAAGATAGCAGACTCTTTATTCTTACAAGCTGAGCTTTTCTGTTTGGGATCTCGACACCAACTGTTCCTTTCCCCGGTATCGGGATTATCATACGGATACCTTTGGCTTTCATTGCCAGGGCAATGTCATCCTGAAGAGATTCGATCTTGGACAGTTTCACATCAGCGGCAGGAACCAGTTCATATAAAGTAACAACAGGTCCGGGCGTGGCAAACACCTTTTCAACTTCAATTCCGAATTTTAAAAGTTTAGCCTGAAGCAGTCTTCCGTTTTCAGTTAACTCTTCATTTGGGATAGCTTCAAATTCTTCTTTGGTAGGTTCTATTAGAAGATCCGCGTCCGGGTAAATATATTTTTCAAGTTTTTCTTCTACAAAGTCCTCTTCACGGTTGCTTTCCAGTTTATCGACTTCATTTGAATTCTGAGGATTTATGTCAATTTCATTCGCATCTTCTTTAGAAAGAGAATTACTTACAAGTTCAGGTTTTGCATCTTTATTTTTCTTTTCCTGAATAATGATCTTGGCAGTTTCTTCCTGTTTAGGTCTGTTGATCATTGTTTCTTTTATGCGGTCAATTTCAGAAGCATCCTCAGTGATTTGTCTGGAATATTTACTTTTTAAAATTCGTTCACGTTCTTTTTTCAATGCTTCCTCGAGTTCGTCTATGTTTGATTCAGACAAATCGTTATTTCCTGAAGCTTGTAGATCTTTAATGTTTTTTTCCTTTGCAATGTTGAGATCGCTTTTTTCTTTATGAAAACTCTCCATTAATTTTTCGGAGAATAATTTCATTCTTGCAAAGGTCTTTATGATATTTCCGTCTATCAGAAGCAATGTGAAGAGTATAAGAAACAGTCCGAAGAATATTGAAGCTCCGGCGCTTCCGAGAGTCTGATAAAATACGGAAGCAAAGAAATCACCGGAAGTACCGCTTAATACAGGCGATACAAAATCCCTTTCAGTAAAAATTCTGATCAGCCCGAATGAAGAAGCAAGACATAACATTAACAGCAATGAATATATACTGAACTGAATGGTTTTACCGAGAGGTTTTTTTCTCAGAAGAGTTAAACCGAACAGGATCAGTACAACTGCTATAATTACCGAGAAGTATCCAAAGAAACTGTTAATGAAAAAATTAGACACATAAGCGCCTGCAATGCCAAGCCAGTTGAATGTAACATTAACTGCCGAATAAGCTTCCCGTCTGAATACGTCTATCAGACTGAGTTTTTCCAAAGTAGCCTGATCTTTATCTGAATATGAGATCAGTGCCAGAAAAATCAGCACGCCGAAAAGTAATATAAGAAAACCGAGTAACTGCTTCTTAATATCTGTAGAAATACTGAAATCTTCCTGAGAGGATTTTCTTTTGGTCTTTGCAGTTCTGACCGGGGTTTCTTTCTTTGTTAAGCGTGAAACTTTGCTTTTTTTCATTTTTGAAAATTAATTTGCAAATTATTTTTCGCTTACCTTTTCCTTTTTAATATCTTCTTTTTTTGCTCCGATATTAATTCTCTTCATTTTCGAACGCTGTTCCGAATCATCCTGAAACTGTTCTTTGAATCTGACAACACCATTTCTGAAAATAGGTAAAAACGGATATGAATCTATTCTTGAACAAATATCAAGATCATTTTCAAAACCAATTGATTTCAGATACTTTCCGTGTTCGGATAAATGGAACATCTTTAAAACTTTATCCTGAGACGGAACATTCAGCAGCATGGCAAGATCATTGCACAGATTCATTGCTGCTATTTCCGAGTCTTCCATTATGAGGGTTCTGCCGGCTGATAGCTTACTCAGCAGCATTCCTGCGCATACAGCGTCTTCAAGACAAAAATCATTTAATTTACCCGAGCATATCAGTGTAAAATCCTCATCCATCGAATTTACATAATCAACAATGGCAGAGATATTTATAAAACTGCAGATCAGGCAGGTCTTTGCGAATTTGGATTTAATTATGGCGAGAGTTCCGTTGGTCGTGCTGAATATCAGCGACTTGTCTTTAACGACATCGGGAGTATATTCAGTCGGTGAATTACCGAGACTGAAACCCTCAACTACTTTTCCGTTACGCTCTCCGCAAAGTATCGAATTTTTTGAACCTTTAGCCACTCTTACTGCAGTTGCGATATTTTCAGTTGGAATGATTTCTTTTGCTCCGTTTGCAAGAGCAATGGTCATTGTAGTGGTTGCTCTGAGCACATCCAGAACAATAACATTTTTATCCTTTAAGATCAGATCGTCCTGTATCAAAGATTGTGTCAGTAAAATTTCTATTCTTTTCATATTATAGGCCAGGGTGCTTCCCTCTGCTTTTTGTTTTAAATTCTTTAACTTAAAAAAGGTGTCTTGGTAATTGTAGCATTTATTCTTTTATCTCTTATTGCAATTTCTACAGGTGATCCGATCTTATTATAACCGTTATCAATATAAGCCAGGCCAATATTCCTGTTAAGCATCGGCGACATACTTCCGCTTGTAACAAAGCCGATCTTTATATCTCCGGAAAACACCTCCTGTCCGTGTCGGGCAACCATTCTGTCGTCCACTATAAATCCGACGAGTTTCCTTGCAGAGTTTTCCTTTGCTTTTAATATAACTTCTTTGCCATTGAATTCACCTTTGTCCGGTTTAGTGATCCATCCGAGACCGGCTTCAATGGTATTTGAATTTTCATCCATGTCATTTCCGTATAGTCTGAAAGCATATTCGAGTCTCAGTGTGTCTCTTGCGCCGAGACCTACGGGCTTAATATTGTATTCTTTTCCGGCTTCAAATATTGCATTCCAGAGATCTTCGGATAATTTTACATCGGATGAAGAATAGATCTCAAAGCATATCTTTTCGCCGGTATAGCCGGTATGTGATATTATTACATCCTGTCCTGCAACTTTCCCTTTTGCAAATTTGTAATACTCAAGTTCAGAAAGATTAATGTCGGTGAGTTTCTGTAGAGCCGGCAGTGAATTCTTTCCCTGAACTGCCAGTAAGGAAGTTTCGTCAGAAATGTTTTTTAATGTAACATCTCCGGACAAATTCTCTTCCATCCATTTTATATCTTTATCTATATTGGAGGCGTTTATCACCAGCATAAAGTAATCACCGCAGTTATATACTAGAAGGTCATCAACAATACCGCCGTCTTTATAGCACATTGCGGAATACTGAACATCTCCTTCCTCAAGTTTTGAAACATCATTGGTCGTTATTTTCTGAACAAATGCAAAAGCGTCTTTGCCTCTGACCTCAACTTCTCCCATGTGGGATACATCAAACACGCCTACTGATTCTCGCACGGCTTTGTGTTCGGCGATAATTCCTTCGTATTGAATTGGCATCTCGTATCCGGCAAATTCGACTAATTTGGCTCCGAGAGATCTGTGAATATTATTGAATGCTGTCTTTTTCAAATTGATAAAAATATTGGGTATTGAGTAGTGTGTATCGTGTAATTATTATTTAATACAACTCAGACTGCAATACTTTAATTAAATAATTAAATTAATAAATGTTTTTTAAAAGATTTTCATATATGTTAAGC
>CALMST010000056.1 GCA_937872315.1 uncultured Ignavibacteria bacterium
ACCTAAAAAAAAAGCCGTCCTGAATATACAGAACGGCTTTTAACTTTTAATCGACTTATTGACCTATCTTAACAATCTTGGCTTTACTTCTATAATCCATATCAAGTAACCTGACAATATCTACTTTTGTTTCTTTCAGAGTTTTGTAATTTCCGGTAAATATTCTGTATTTTGCGGAATTACTGCTTAATATTTCCTCTAAAAAGATATTTTTGAAACTATTCGATTCTAATTTACTAATCAGTTCATCAGCTTTTTCCTTGTTATCAAGACTTGCAACTTCAATTGTGTAACCGGTTATGAATTTGATTTTACTGGTTACATCATAATAGTTATAAGTGCTGTCTTCGGAAATTTCCAGATACATCTTGGAATTAGCATCTGCAGCGTCGTCGGTTAAAACTTTAATTCTAACTTTCGAACTGTTGAATATCTGATCTAATTGATCGTCTGTAAGATCCCCGTTACCTGTTGAATCTTTAAGCCATGCAACAAATATTTTAGATGTTGATGGAAAGACATCTTCAAAGAAGTTGATCGGTGCAAAATTCTCCTGTTCTACAGTTTCCTCTTCCACTTCCTCTTCTAAAGGGTCATATAACTCCAGCTTTACTGAAGCCAGACCACCCATTTGAATTTCATTTTTTGCGGCATTAGAAAGGTCAATTATTCTCCCTCTCACAAATGGACCTCTATCATTGATTCTCACAACAGTAGAGACGCCGTTACTCAGGTTAGTCACTTTGACTAGTGTATTAAAAGGTAAGGTTTTGTGGGCTGCTGTTAATTCATTAGTGTTAAACCGCTCTCCATTGGCGGTCTTTCTACCTTGAAATCCTGGGCCGTACCACGAAGCCACACCTTCCTGAACAAATTCCGGGTCTACATTCCGAATTTTTGCAAATAAATCATTATTCTGCGTCAAACTGATTAAGTTTGTTAAAACTAATGCGATTATTATTTTCGCAATAATTTTATTTGATTCCAAATTACATCTCCTGTTTATTTTCTGAATACGCTTCAGGACATTCATCCTGAAACAACCTTGGCACTAAACAGGTAAGTGCAAACTTAATCTTTTATTTTGCATTTTTTGAATGCAGTAAAATTAAAGAACAATATTTAATATAGATGTTTCTATAAACTTTATGAACGTTCAAAATACTACTTTCAATCTTTATATGCAAGACTTTTTTCTTTACTGCCCGTAACTTTTCAAATTGTAGTGTACAATTTAATTTTTAAAAGATTAAAAGTATCATTTTAGCCTGAAATCGACAAAATTAAACTGGTTGTATATGATTTATAATGGAAATCTTTTAAATTGTCTCCCCAGTTTTTTAATAACTAGGATGATATTGATAAATTATGTTCCGCAATAAATCATACGGTAAGATGTTATTAAATTGATCTTCAAACAAAGCCGCCTGTTATAAATTGCCGGAATAAATTCAGATTATTAACAAAAAAAAAACAAAAATTTTCTCTCCGGGACGCGTGAAAAAGCCCTTGCTAAAAAAAATTATTGATCAATTAATGCTGATCAGAAACGGTCTGCTTAAGTAAATTTTTTTAACTGAATCTTAATATAGTAAAGTCTTATTAAAATAATTTGAATATTACCGGAAAATTTTTCAAATTTCATAAAGTTATTACATTGAATTTACATACGTTATTTTTTACATTATCTACTTATTTATTAAAATGCTTAAAAACATACCCGAAAATATATTTTTACCGGATTTGGAAAAGGAAATTCTTAAATTCTGGAAAAAGGATAACACGTTTGAAAAAAGTATTACTTCAAAAGAGGGAAACCGTACATTTACTTTTTATGAAGGACCTCCCACAGCCAACAATAAGCCGGGTATTCATCATGTTATATCAAGAGCAGTAAAAGATCTGATCTGCAGATATTATTCAATGAAAGGATATCAGGTTTACAGAAAAGCCGGATGGGATACTCAGGGTCTGCCAGTAGAAGTTGAAGTTGAAAAAAAATTAGGTATAAAATCCAAAAGTGAAATTGCTGACTATGGTGAAATTGCTTTCAATAAAGCCTGTAAAGAATCTGTCTTTACTTACATAAAAGAATGGGAAGCGATGACAGACAGAATGGGTTACTGGATAAATCTTGATGATGCATATGCTACCTACCACAACACTTATATAGAATCTGTCTGGTGGGCTTTAAAAAATTTCTTTGATAAAGATCTTATTTATAAAGGCTTTAAAATTCTACCTTTTTGCCCGGTATGTGAATCCCCTCTTTCTACTCACGAAGTGGCGCAGGGTTATCAGGATCTCAAAGATCCGTCCGTATATGTAAAATTTAACATTACATCCGGTGATCTGAAAGGATCTGATTTTCTTGTATGGACCACTACTCCATGGACTTTACCGTCAAATGCAGCATTAGCGGTGAATCCCGAATTGGATTATGTGAAAATAAAAACCTCCAAAGAAGAAAATCTGATTCTGGCAAAAGACAGGCTTGAAGTTATCAAAGATGAATATGAGATTGTAAAAGAATTTAAAGGTAAGGACCTTGAATCAACTGAATACGGGAGATTATTTGATTTCTTTAATCTCAATGATGAGAAAAAAGCATTCTATGTGATTCCCGGTGACTTTGTAACTTCAGAGGACGGAACGGGAATCGTTCACATAGCTCCCGCTTTCGGTGAAGATGATTATCAGGCAGGATTAAAATATGATCTACCGGTATTTAAAGCTGTAGGTAAAGACGGATTGTTTACATCTGTAGCTCTACCATATAAAGGTAAAAATTTCAAGGAAGCTGATCAGGATATAATTGCTGATCTCAAAGCTTCAGGACGGTTATATAAAAAGGAAATGTTTGTTCATTCTTACCCGCATTGCTGGAGACATCATGTCCCGTTAATGTATTACGCAACTGATTCTTGGTTTATCAGGACTACTGATTACAAAGACAGAATGATGGAGATAAACGATACCATCGGCTGGCATCCTGAAACTTTCGGTACGGGAAGATTTGGTAAATGGCTTGAGGAGAATAAAGACTGGGCATTATCAAGAAACAGATTCTGGGGAACTCCCCTTCCTATATGGTATTACACCGATGATGACGGTAATGATCATTATGATTGTATCGGAAGTATTGAAGAGCTAAGATCGAGGTCAGATAATTTTGATCAGGTCTATGCTAATGAAAATGAATTGGATCTGCATAAACCTTACATTGATAAAGTAACTGTAAGATCAAAGGATGGTAAGGAAATGAAAAGAGTAGCTGAAGTAATTGATTGCTGGTTTGACAGCGGTTCAATGCCTTTTGCTCAGCTTCATTATCCTTTTGAAAATAAAGAACTATTCGAAAATAATTATCCGGCTGATTTTATAGCGGAAGCTGTTGACCAGACACGCGGTTGGTTCTATACCATGCTTGCTGTCGGAACTTTCCTTTTTGATAAGACACCATACAAGAATGTTATTGTCAACGGACACATTCTGGATAAGAACGGCAAAAAAATGAGCAAGTCTCTTGGCAATGTGGTTGACCCTATGGAAATGATGGAAAGATACGGAGCAGATGTTTTAAGGTGGTATATGATCTCTTCATCGCCAATCGGAAATTCAAAGCTTTTTAGTGAAGAGGATCTGATGGAAGTTCAGAATAAATTTTTTGACACCCTGATTAACACTTCAAGATTTTATGATATTTATTCAGGTCTTACTGGATTTGAGTTTTCAAGGGATTCCATAATGGATCTGGAAGCCCGTCCTGTTATAGATAAATGGATACTTTCCAAGTTCAATTCTGTCAGGAAAAAATATTTTGAACTGATGGATGATTATGACATTACTAAAGCCTCAAGGATCATATATGACTTTACACTCGATGAACTTTCCAACTGGTACATAAGAAGAAACAGAAAACGTTTCAGAAATCCTGCAAGTGAAGAAGATAAGGTTTCAGGCTATCAGACTCTTTTTGAGATACTGATCGAGCTTTATCAGATGATTGCTCCTTTTTCACCTTTTCTTACGGACAGATTATACATGTCCCTTTCAGGTTCGGAGAGTTCAATTCATTTGTCTGAATTTACCGGCGTGGATGAATCAGCTATTAATATTGATCTCGAAGAGGAAATGAAACTGGCGCAGGATATAGTTTATCTTGTCAGATCAGTAAGAGTAAAAAACAATCTCAAAGTCAGACAGCCTTTAAGACAGATACTTATTCCTGTACTTAATGAGGACGTAAGAAAAAAACTGATGAATGTAAAAGATATAATTCTTGAAGAAGTAAATGTTAAAGAACTTAATATAATTGAAGGTGACTCTGATATCATTGTAAAAAAATCCAAACCTAATTTTAAATCAATAGGTCCTAAATTCGGTAAAGATGTTAAACAGGTACAGAAAATTATTAACGAACTTAATTCTGCGCAGATATCGGAAATCGAAAGAACAGGTAAGCTCAGTGCAGAAGGTTTTGATTTTACAATCGATGATATTGAAATATATACCAATAACATTGAAGGATGGATAGTGGAATCATATGATGACATTACAATTGCGCTTGATACAAAAATTGATAATGAATTGCTTGAAGAAGGCATTGTAAGGGAATTCATCAACAGAATTCAGAATTTCAGAAGAAATAATAATTTTGAAATAAGTGATAAAGTTAAAATCTATTATAAAACTTCAGAAAATATATATTCAGTGATCAATAAAAACATTGATTACATAAAATCAGAAACCTTAAGTGAATCATTATCCGGTGAAAACGGACACGACTTTGAATTCTTAAAATCCGATATTAACGGGGAGAATTTGGAAGTTTTTTTAGAAAAAATTTAATTAATTATAATTTTTAAACAAGGAGCATAAAATTGGCAAAAACAAAAACTAAATCTGCAGCAAAAAAATCTGTGACTAAGAAGAGCGTTTTAAAACCAAAAAGCGTAACTAAAAAGACTGCTAGTAAAAAGATTAAGATGACTCCGAAAAAGAAAACCGAAATAGTAAAAAAAGCAGTTGCTAAAAAAACCAATAATAAACCCGTTTCAGTAAAGAAAACTAAAGTTAAAAAAGTTGTTTTAAAACCGGCAATAAAATCACCGGTAAAAATGAAATCAGTTACTCTTTCCGTATCTTCCGGGACTGAGGCTCCTGAAAAAAAAATAAAAAAATTCAAACCCAATAAAAAGACAAGATATACCAAAACAGAGCTTAAACATTTCAGGGATATTATTTTAAAAGAAAGAAAAGCTATTTTTGAAAGTGCTAAAGCTAATATGGATGCGCTCGTAGATAAAGAATCAGGTGAATATAAAGGAGACAATCTTACATATTCATCTCACATGGCTGAGCAGGGTACGGATGAAATGGAAAGAGAAAAAAATTATTTATTTGTTCAGAGAGATGAAAAATATCTGGGATATCTTCAGGATGCGCTGACAAGAATTGATCAGGGCACTTATGGCATATGTGTGGACTGCCGCGAAGAACCAAAGAATCTATGCAGAACCTGTCCCCTGGTTGCAAAGGAAAGACTTGAACTTGTTCCGATTACTCAGCATTGTATTGAATGTAAAAATTTAAGAGGTTAAAAAATCAACTATTGAAAGTTTTATTTGTCACCTTATTTATTGTCATTTCTGATCAGATCACGAAATTATATGTAAAGGGAATTTCAATACCTGCTTTGGGAATTAACTTCGAAGGCATGCCCTATCAGTCTTCCATTCCGGTATTTGGAAATTATTTCAAGATTACTTTCATCGAAAATCCGGGTATGGCATTTGGACTGCAGATAGGCGGCAAACTCTTTCTTTCTTTGTTTACAATTTTTGCTACTGTTCTTCTCTTCTTTTTTTTATACAAAAACCGTAAAGAATCATTTCTTCTCAGATTGTCCCTTGCTTTTATTCTCGGAGGTGCGGTCGGGAATCTTATTGACAGGGTATTTTACGGAAAAATCTATGACTACGCTCCTTATTTTTACGGCAGAGTCGTTGATTTCCTGCATTTTGATTTTCCAAATTTTACTATATTCGGTAAAACAATCTATTCATGGCCGATATTCAATATCGCAGATATTGCTGTTTCACTGGGATTTATTCTGATTCTTATGGGATATAAAAAGATATTTAAGGAAGAGGAAGTTCCTGAAGCAGTAACGGACAACGGTACTTTTATTCCATTATCAGACATATCTGATCAAAACTCAGAATATAATCCGGAAACTTTACAAACTAACATAATTAATAAAGATAATCCTGGTTCGGATCATAATCCTGTTTCGGAAACAACTCATAATGATATCACGTCAGAAATCAATACTGAACCGGAGATCATAAAACATATAGACCGGTTTGATATTCCCGTTCAGGCTGTTCTTCCGGATCCCACTGATATGAAAGATGATTCTGAAGAAACTGATATGCCCAATTTAACTGATTTAACCGTTGGATCAGATTCAGGTAAGAATACTGATACACAAAATATTACCCGTGATGATACTGAAAAAAAAGCCGATTGAATAATTATAATCAAACGGCTCATTAATAATTCAATTAAAAATTTATCTACCTTCCTGATCCAGCTCTTCTTTTCTTTTTAATAAAGTCTCTTTGTCTTCAACGTGCGCAGGATCCGGAATACAACAATCCACTGGACAAACAGAAGCGCATTGAGGTTCATCATGAAATCCAACGCATTCCGTACATTTATCTGGTACTATGTAAAAAAATTCACTTGAGTAAAATCCTGTAGCTCCTGACGGCGCATTGTCACCTTCTCCGTAAGTATTACCGGCAAGAGACCAGTCTGCTCCACCTTCATATATAGCTGTATTAGGACATTCAGGTTCGCAAGCACCGCAGTTTATGCATTCAGTTGTAATCATTATTGCCATTTAGAAATCTCCTTTATGTTTGATTTATTAAAATTAATTAATATTAAAATCTTATTCAATTGAGTTAAATGGTATATTTAGCTGATAAATTTGAAGCTCCCTTTTGTTATTGCACTTCTCTTTTGATTAAATTAAAATATTCTCTTCACCTAAATGACACCAGTGTCGCCAGAAAAAAAGTTTATTCCTCACCTGGCCGGATTTACTGCAGCTATCTCTCAGATTAAAAATGATCCGAAATTCACTCTCTGTTTCAGAGTTAATAATGTTAAAATTAAGAAACTATATTGACAGATCTTATCTACAAAAAGGAATGAAAATCCAAAATCAAACATCCAGTATCTTATAAATTCCTATTTCGATATGCCAATTTTTTTATACATTAAACCTGAAGTGCACAATATCCCCGTCTTCCATGACATATTCTTTTCCTTCTACTCTGAGAAGTCCTTTTTCTTTAACCGCGGCTTCTGTCTTTAACTCCATCATGTCTTTATATTTGATAATTTCAGCTCTGATGAATCCGTGTTCGAAGTCCGTATGTATCTCTCCAGCCGCCTGCGGGGCTTTGTAGCCGACCGGGATTGTCCAGGCGTGAACTTCCTTCTCCCCTGCCGTAAAGAATGTTATAAGATCAAGTAATTCATATCCTTTATTTATAAGACGGTCAAGTCCGGAGAGTTCCAGTCCCATACCCTGAAGAAATTCACTCTTCTCTTCTTTTGATTCAAGCTGTGAGATCTCGGATTCTATCTGAACTGATAATATCAAAAACTCCGCCTTCTCCTTTTCTGCAATTTCTTTTACCATGTCCGAATAAGCATTACCTTTGAGATCCTTATCATCAACATTAGCTACATACAAAAATGGTTTGTCTGTCAAAAGATGCAGTTCACGTATTAAATCTTTCTGCTCATCAGTCAGTCCTTCTGTAAAATATTTTGCAAGTCTCGAGGTTGAGAGATGTTCTTTCAAAGCATTGAGAGTTTCTATCTCAAGCTTTATTCTTTTATCGCCGGATTTTATCATTTTCCCCGAACGTTCGAGTCTTTTGTCAATAGTATCAATGTCTTTGAGTATCAGTTCTGTTTCAATGATCTCTATATCGGACTTTGGATCTATCTTGCCTTCTACGTGAACAATATTTTCATTTTCAAAACATCTTACGATATGAATTATAGCATCGACTTCTCTTATATGCGAAAGGAACTGATTACCGAGTCCCTCCCCTTTTGATGCGCCTTTTACGAGACCTGCTATGTCAACGAATTCGATCGTTGCCGGAATGATCTTCCTAGGGTTATTTAATTCGGTGAGTTTCTCAAGGCGTACATCAGGAACTATCACTGTTCCGACATTCGGGTCAATTGTACAAAAAGGATAATTAGCAGCTTCAGCATTTTGTGAAGAAGTTAAAGCGTTAAACAAAGTAGACTTGCCTACATTTGGAAGTCCTACAATTCCACAGCGAAATGACATTTAAATAGATTAAGTTTTATAAAAATATGTTGTAAAGCAATAAATATATCAGACCAAAAAATAATGGGATGGAAATGTTGTCATCAATTCTCACCGGTACAAGCTCAAACACCGCGCTTAAAAACACGGCAAAAATTCCAATATAATATTCACTTAAAGAATCAGAGATCTTAGGAGTAAGAATTATTATAATTATTCCCGTCACTAAAAACGCCAGACTGCCTTCGACAGTTTTATTGGCTATGAAGTGCTTACCTTTACTTTTGCCGATAAGAGCAGCCATCGAATCACAGAATATTACAATGAACATTGCAGTTATTGCAAGCGGCTTTGGAAATAAAACCACACAAAGCAAAAATGAAATTGTAATATAAGTCCCGCCTGTAAAGAACGAATTATTTTTCTCGATCTCATGTCCTCTCAGTATCGGTTTCATGAATCTTAAATACAGATCCCCGACTGCATCATATTTTGCTCTGAGAATATCAAGCAGGATGAGAATTACACATGCTGCCGATAATGCATATATAGCAAATTCCCTGTCAACAAAATAATATAAAGCAGGTACAATGGATGAGGAAAGATGAATGCTCTTTCTTAAGAGTTCGTTTTTAATGCTGATCTTGTTTACGGTATCTTCCACGGCTCAAAAAAAAAGCGAGTTAAATGCTCGCTTTTTTATAGTAATATAATTAATTTTTAATTTGCCAGCGCAACATCACCCGCAAATCCTTCATCTTTTTTCTTTGCTTCTTTTTCCTTGCTTACTTCAGCTTTTGATTCGACATTTTCCTTCACTATTTTTTCAAAAGGAGGCAGATCCTCTCCTTTCATTAGCATATCAATCTCAACTGAATCAAGAATTTCTCTTTCCAGCAAAGCTTCAGACATCTTGTGCAGGATCTCAGAATTCTCATTAAGAAGTCTTTCGGCTTTATCCATTCCTGCCTGTACAATTTTCTTAACTTCGTCATCAATCATTACCTGTGTTGTTTCACTATAATCCCTGTGCTGTGAGATCTCTCTGCCTAAGAATATTTCTTCCTGCTTCTGTCCGTAAGCGATGGGTCCGAGTTTTTCACTCATTCCGAATTCGCAGACCATTTTTCTAGCCATAGAAGTAGCTCTCTCGATATCATTGCTTGCTCCGGTTGTGTATTCGTTGAATATCATTTTTTCAGCTGCTCTTCCGCCCATCGCGTATGATATCATTGCTTCTAGATATTCTTTTGAATAGGTATGTTTCTCATCCATTGGAAGATAAGTTGTAACTCCGAGCGCTCTGCCTCTCGGAATGATCGTTACTTTATGAACCGGATCTGCTTCAGGAATCATCTTCGCGACTATAACGTGACCGCTTTCATGATAAGCAGTGGTCTTTTTTTCTCTGTCTGAAATTATAAGACTCTTTCTTGCAGTACCCATGATCACCTTATCCTTTGCTTCTTCAAAATCTCTCATCGTTACATTATCGGAATTTCTTCTTGCCGCAAGCAAAGCAGCTTCATTTACTAAATTAGCAATGTCTGCTCCTGAAAATCCGGGTGTTCCTTTTGCAAGAACATCTATGACTACATCTTTGGATAAAGGAGTTCGTCTGGTATGTACTTTAAGTATTCCTTCCCTTCCTTTTACATCCGGTCTGTCAACCACTACCTGTCTGTCAAATCTTCCCGGTCTTAATAACGCCGGATCAAGAATGTCAGGACGGTTTGTTGCTGCGATAATAATGACGCCGTTATTCTGTTCGAATCCATCCATCTCAATCAAAAGCTGATTCAATGTCTGCTCTCTTTCATCATGTCCGCCGCCGACTCCAGCGCCTCTGTGCCTTCCCACAGCATCGATCTCATCAATGAATATTATGCAGGGAGCATTTTTCTTACCCTGTTCGAAAAGATCTCTGACTCTTGAAGCTCCCACACCTACGAACATTTCTACAAAGTCCGCTCCGCTGATTGAAAAGAATGGAACGCCTGCTTCACCAGCCACGGCTCTAGCAAGTAATGTCTTACCTGTTCCCGGAGGACCAAGTAATAAAACCCCTCTCGGAATCTTGCCGCCGAGCTTCTGAAATTTGGTTGGTGTTTTTAAAAATTCAATAATTTCCGAAAGCTCCTCTTTCGCTTCATCAGCTCCGGCTACATCCTGAAAAGTGACTTTTGTTGCAGTCTCACTCAGAAGTTTCGCCTTGGATTTTCCGAATGAAAATATATTCTTGGATCCTCCCCCGCCTGACTGCATTCTTCTCATGATGAAAATCCAGAATACTATAATAAGTATCCATGGCAATGCGCCGATCAATGGAGCCATCCAGCCACCGTCATCCTTTTCTATGCTGAACTGAATGCCGCTTTCTGTCCAGGTATTTACCACCTGATCATCTATATTTGTATATGGAAGTAATACTGAGAATTTATCTATTGTGACCGTTCGGTCTCCGAATTTAACTGATTCAGGGGCTTTCAGTTTTCCAAAAAACTCATAGTTATTTTCAGATTTCTTGATCACAGCGCTCTCAATTTTTTTCTCATTCAGAAAATTCAGGTACTGGTCATATTTTAATTCCGAAAATTTTCCATCAGTTCCTTTTGTGTAAATCATGATCAGAAAGAATCCGATCAATATGGCACTCCATCCTAAAACAATCTTAAACACTCTGTTCCAGTTGAAGTCATCATTGTTACCGTTATTATTATTATTGTTTGTA
This sequence comes from uncultured Ignavibacteria bacterium, assembly GCA_937872315.1. Lineage (GTDB taxonomy): Bacteria > Bacteroidota > Ignavibacteria > Tepidaquicellales > Tepidaquicellaceae > JAGPCH01. The sequence goes on from CALMST010000056.1 coordinate 11,100, forward strand.
TTCTTTTTTTGGTTTTTAGTGCTCATAAATTTTCTTTTAATTTGTACTCTTTAACACCTTTATTGCTTTTAAATTCCTGTATTTCTGCGCAAAATCCAGTCCGTAGCCCACAACAAATTTATTATCTATCCTGAATCCGATATAATCAATTTTGAAAGTTAACTTTGAAATGTCTTTCTTAAAAAGCAAAGTGACAAATCTCAGAGATGCAGGTTTATGTTCCTCGATCAGATTCTTTATGAAATTAACGGAAAGTCCCGAATCTACTATATCTTCCACTATGATAATGTGTCTGTTCTCAATTTCACAATTTAAGTCTTTGAGAAGTGTAACATTACCGGAGGATATTTTTTCGTCACCATAGCTGGAAAGTTTCAGGAAATCAATCTCACAGTCTATTTTAATTTCACGTATCAGATCTGCTAAAAAGATAAATGATCCGTTAAGAATGCCGATGAAAATCGGATTCTTATCTTTGTAATCTTTATTTAATTTATTTGCCAGTTTATTGATTCTTTTGGAAATTTTTTCTTCTGATATATACTCTTTTAATTTGGGTTGAGTTTTTTTTGACAAATTATTATCCGGAGTTTATTTTTAATTGTTGTTTATAAAAATATAAATATTCAATATTAACAGATTCAAAATAATTAAAAAAACCCATTGAGCCTTATGCCAATGGGTTTAGAAAATTATTTAGTAATAATTTAAAGGTTTTCTTCTGCTAATATTCTCTTATTCTTTCTAACAGCCCGTTCCTTATCCATTTTCTTTTCTACTGAAGGCTTTGTGTAAAACATTCTTCGTCTGAATTCTTTTAACAATCCTGACTTTTCATATTTTTTCTTGAATCTTTTGATGGCTTTATCGATTGATTCGCCTTCCTGAATTATTACTTTTAACAATTTTATTACCTCTTTTCTTTTAAATTTTTGTAAATATAAGGATTATGATTTTTTATTACAATGAATCTTTTTGATTTATTGGTTTAGAGTATCCGGTGGTACCCGAATAAATATAAAAAAGTTACAAAAAATATTATTTTAACTTAAAATCAAAATTTTTATAAAGATTTTCAAAACAATCCTGCCTGCGATATTTTGAAGGAAAAAATTCATGGAATTGGCGATCAGCATAAAATTCCTGTCCGTGACATAAGACCTGAGTCTTCAGCCACTTATCAGATATAAATAAATCAACCAGTTATTATTGAATTTCAGTCAATTTATCCATAAATAAACCGGCAATTATTCTTAAGCCGGCCAAACTGATCTGATTTTGATCCCTTATGACCTTCAGAATTTTCTAAAGAAGAAAAGATAAAACGCAAAACCCATCAATTCTGTCTCCATAAAAA
>CALMST010000057.1 GCA_937872315.1 uncultured Ignavibacteria bacterium
GTATCAGGTATTAAGTATCAGGTATTGGGTAATGAGTATTTTGATAATCAGCTGTTGCTGATCACACTTCCGAAAGAGTTACCCAATTCAATACTCAATACACAATACACAATACACAATACTTAATACTTAATACTTAATACTTAAAACCTAATACCATCTGAATTGAATAACAAAATCAAATAGTCTATTTTTGTATCATTCACAAAAAAATTAAAATATCAATCTAAATGAAAATCGGTGTTCCTAAGGAAATTAAAACAAATGAGAACAGAGTTGCGCTGACACCCGTCGGTGCTGAAGTTTTAAAAAGACACGGTCATAAAATATTTGTAGAAACCAATGCCGGAGTAGGCAGCGGATTCAGTGATGCTGAATATAAGAAAGTTGGAGCTACTATTTTAAAAACCCCTAAACAGGTTTTTGATACAGCCGATATGATAATGAAAGTGAAAGAGCCGATCAAACCTGAATATAATCTGATCAGAGAAAATCAGGTAGTATTCACATATTTCCATTTTGCATCATCAAAAGATCTGACTGATGCCATGATGAAGAACAAATGTATAGCGATTGCTTATGAGACAGTTCAGAAGGCTGATAGTTCCTTGCCGTTGCTGATCCCTATGAGTGAAGTTGCGGGAAGAATGGCTCCACAGGAAGGCGCAAAATATCTAGAGAGAACTATGGGTGGAAGAGGCGTACTTCTCGGCGGTGTTCCGGGAACTGAGCCCGCAGAAGTGGTTGTACTTGGTGGCGGAATTGTCGGAACCAATGCAGCAAAGATTGCGGCAGGTTTCGGTGCTAAGGTTACAATTATGGATAACAGTCTTTACAGACTCAGATATCTCGATGATGTAATGCCTAAGAATATCACAACTCTGATGAGTAATCCTTACAATATCAGAGAGATCATAAAAAAAGCTGATCTTGTTATTGGTGCGGTTCTTATTGCAGGCGCAAAAGCTCCTAAACTTATTACAAAGAAAATGCTGAAACTTATGAAACCGGGTTCGGTAGTAGTGGATGTGTCTGTTGATCAGGGCGGGTGCATAGAAACATGCAGACCAACTACCCATGAAAATCCTACTTACTTTGTTGACGGTATTCTGCATTACTGTGTGGCAAATATGCCTGGCGCTGTTCCGTTCACTTCTACAATTGCGCTTACAAATGCGACACTACCTTATGCAGTGGAACTTGCGAACAAAGGCTGGCATAAAGCCTGTGTTGAAAGTAAGGAACTTAAATTAGGTCTCAACATGATAAACGGTAAGATTGTTTATAAAGGTGTAGCTGATGCGTTTAAGTATAAGTATTCGAATGTTGAAGATGTAATGATGAGCAATTAATAATTTAGAATTAGGAATTAGTAATTAAATCATGCCGGACTTTAACCAGTACCGGCATTTTTTTTTAAATCATTTTTAGTTTACAGACAATTCAAACTGAACTGTCACGGAGCCGGATAATTATTGTCTAATAAATAAACAATAAATTTAAGAAAATGACAAATCCATTCAGCGAAAAAAACGAATCGACGGTTGAAGACAATTTACTTGTAGAACAGGCAGTCAAAGGTGATAAGAAAAGTCTTGAAATTCTTGTGAAGCGACATCAGTCATGGATCTATAATATATCTTTGAAGATGGTATGGGACCCTGCCGATGCTGAAGACGTGACACAGGAAACACTCATCAGGATCATTACAAAACTTTCGACATTCCGGGGAGACAGCAGTTTCAGGACCTGGGCTTACAGGATAGCTGCCAATCATGTAATTAACATGAAGAAGAAAAGAATGGAGCTGAATTATACTTCACTGAGTAAATACGGAAATGACATTCTCAATTCACCTGATACTGAATTACCGGATCCGGGAAGTGTCAATGCTGAGATAGATATGCTGATCGAAGAAACAAAGATCGGATGCATGAATGCAATGCTGCTTTGTCTGGACAGAGAACAGCGTTTGATTTTCATTCTCGGGAATATGTTTGGAGCAAATGATGAGACCGGCAGTGAGATAATGGAAATGAGCAGGGAAAATTTCAGACAGAGACTTTCGAGAGCAAGAAAGCAATTGTCAAACTTTATGAGCAACAAGTGCGGACTAATGGATAAAAACAATCCTTGTCATTGCAGCAAGAAAACTAAACTCATGATGGACGCTGGACATGTCAATCCGGATAATCTACTTTTCAGTAAAAAGCATTTATATACAATTGAGAAAGCGGCTCCGGCAAAACTTAATGAACTGGAAGATCTTTTTGAAAGGAAGGCAGTAAAACTTTTCCGCGAACATCCGTTTCAGCAATCACCTGATTTTGTCAGATCACTTGATATGATCCTTAAGAGTAAAGAATTCAAAAACATCTTTACAGCCAATTAATATGCAGTACAGAAAATATAAACCCACCCGCATTTCACTTGTTGAAGTGAGATCACTGAGTGGGTTTTTTATATTCAGACTGCATCAAAAATAATATCAGACCGAAATAAAACAGATGAAATCTGAACTATGAACTTTGCCGATCATTCCGTAAAATAATTTTACAGAAATCATTTATTACCTGAGCTGAAAACAATCACCCTTTTCATTTTCAGAATTTATTATCGCTTTGTAATCTTCCTCCGAAAGAACTTTAGGCTTATAATTTATTCCTTCTTTCTTGAGATTTTTTACAAAAGCTCTGAGATGATTTCCTGTAGCTTTTTCCAGACACTGATATAGAGATTTTATATTTTCATTATCAGCCTGAGAAGAATACCTTCTCAGATCGCTGAGATCCTGTTCTTCATATTTCGCAGCGGCTCTGAGAGCATCAGTAAAAGAGTATCCACCGATCTCGATAAGCATATTATACTGATCGATCATTTCTTTACTGGAAAATTCACCTGGTGTCGTGCTGAAATCGCCAACATCAATATTCATAGAATTTATAAGACTCATCACATGGTCCTGGTGCATTTTCTCTGCTTCCATTACATTTCCGAATACTTTCTGATTATATTTTTTATACATTTCAGAATAGAAATCGTAAGCTACTTTTTCTTCCTGAAGAGTAATGATAAGATCATATTTTTCCTGTTCGGTATATTGAGAATAAATTACATTTGCGTTAAGGATAAACACAAAAGCTATAAGATAAGTTATTATGGTTTTCATTTTTATTTGCCTCCTGATTGTTTATATAAAAATAACAATAGGCATTGGGATATTCTATTCAGATTTTTTTGATTAATCTGAAATTTGCGGGAAAAAGTCTGATTTCCGCTTGAAAACGAAACTTTTTTACTGACAAAAATCATAGTCTTAGTTTCTGAATCCTGTAAAAAATCCGCCCAAAAGTATAGATTTTCTAAATTGTTAATCCTTTTTGAATTGGGTAAATTGCATTTATTCAATTAACATTCAGTTTCCTCTCCTTATAAATAGTATAAAAAAATCTATTACTTTTAAGAGCGAAATTATTTTTTAAAGAAAAATAAAATTCAATTTATGTGCGGTATAGTATGTGTATTTGGTAACAATAACAACGGTGTCGGTAATTTAAGACAAACGGTACTTGAGATGTCTAAAAAAGTACGTCATCGCGGACCGGACTGGTCGGGTGTTTACAGTAATGATAATGTGATCTTTGCGCATGAGCGTCTGGCTATTGTCGATCCAAAGTCAGGCGGACAGCCGCTTTATTCAGATGATAAAAAATTAATTCTTGCAGCTAATGGTGAAATATATAATCATCACGAACTGAGAAAAGATGCAGGAGAGTATAAATATCAGACTGAATCAGACTGTGAGGTTATTCTTGCTTTGTATAAAAAGAAGGGAATAGATTTCCTCGAAGACCTTAACGGAATTTTTGCATTTGCGCTTTATGATGAAATTAATGATTCCTATTTCATAGCCCGTGATCATATCGGTATTATTCCATTATACATGGGAAGTGATAAGAATGGTAATTTTTATGTGGCATCCGAATTAAAAGCTCTTGAAGGTGTGTGCAATAAAATTCAGGAGTTCCTTCCCGGACATTATATATACAGTAAAGAAGGCAATGATTTAAAGAAATGGTATAAACGCGACTGGTCGGAATATTCAGCAGTTCAGGATAATGAATCAGATATTGATAAGCTTAGGGAAGGTCTCGAAAAAGCTGTTCACAGACAACTTATGTCGGATGTTCCTTACGGTGTACTGCTTTCAGGAGGACTTGATTCTTCCGTGATCTCGGCGGTAACTAAAAAATATTCCGCAATGAGAGTTGAGACTCATGACATTAAACAGGCATGGTATCCGCAGCTGCATTCATTTGCTATAGGTCTTAAAGGTTCACCTGATCTTGCAGCAGCACAAAAAGTTGCAGATTTCATCGGCTCTGTTCATCATGAAATAAATTTCACAATTCAGGAAGGTCTCGATGCGATAAGTGATGTGATATATCATCTTGAAACTTATGACGTTACAACAATCCGCGCTTCCACTCCGATGTATCTTCTCGGAAGAGTAATAAAATCAATGGGAATAAAAATGGTTCTCTCCGGCGAAGGAGCTGATGAGATATTCGGAGGTTATCTTTATTTCCACAAAGCTCCGGATCCAAAATCCTTTCACGAAGAGACGATCCGTAAACTTGGAAAGCTTCATCTTTATGATTGCCTCCGCGCAAATAAGTCACTTGCTGCATGGGGAATAGAAGGAAGGGTTCCATTTCTTGATAAAGAGTTTCTTGATATTTCTATGAGACTTAATCCTAAAGACAAAATGGCGGGCAAAGATAAAATGGAAAAGTGGATCCTCAGAAAAGCGTTTGAGGAATATTTACCGGACGAGATCCTATGGAGACAGAAAGAGCAGTTCTCAGACGGAGTCGGATACAGCTGGATAGATACACTGAAGGAAGTTGCCGAGAAAGAAGTAACGGATGAAATGCTTGCAAATGCAAATTTCCGGTTCCCGATAAATCCTCCAAAGTCAAAAGAAGAATACCGTTACCGTACAATATTCAGCGAACATTTCCCGTCTGACTCTGCGGCTCTATGTGTCCCGTCCGTAAAGTCCGTTGCATGCAGCACACCCGAAGCGCTTGCCTGGGATGCATCATTTCAGAATGCAAATGATCCTTCGGGCAGAGCAGTGAAGTCGGTGCATAAGGACAGTTATTGAGTTTATGCCGGTATAACGGTTGTAACATTTTTAAGAATGTTAAATCAAATTCGTTATTAACGTTACAAACTATCCTTTTATCCTAAGGTGTGATCATAACGACAAAGCTGATCGCATTATTGTATGCTATATTAAAATCTGACAGACCAACAATATTATCACCGTCAACATCCGAGTCCACATATCCTGTTACAAAAGCCGCTGCATCATTATTAATTAAAACCCCATCACTGAGTTCAACTGCTCCGTTTTGATTAACATCTCCGCTGAATATACACCATTTGATTCCTTTTAATTTCAGATTGTTTCCAAAAGCCTGACTTCCTGAAGTTGTAAAATCATAATTTGTGATATTTCCCGGGGTCATAAAGACTCCTGCGGAACTCCATGTTTCTATACTGTTCCTGTGATTTACCGACAAATAATAATTTCCCGCCGGAGCATTATTAAAATCCATTACGGCATTTCCTGCAGAGTTTAAAAATGCTTTTGCTGAGTCAACTATTGAATAAGGACTGATTGTACTCCTTAAATATACTCTGACTGTATCGCCCGTCAGTGTATTGGTTCCGGAATTGTAGAAACCTTCTATTAATACATTCAGATTAAGAGTTGAAGGCTGATTTGGGTCAGCAAACAATGCGAGATATTTTTGAATTTTACTTCCGATTGTAGTAAAACTTCCGCCTGCATATATATTATTTCCAATGGCAGCAATTGAAGATACATAACTATTTGCATCCGGATTCCACGAAAGGTCAGCATTCCCGTTTGTATTGTTAAGCTTCGCAATGCGGTTTCTTGTCTGACCGCCTATTGAAGTAAATAATCCCCCGGCATAAATATTGTTTGAGTTTATTGCAATGGTAAGTACATTGTTATTAGCATTTGGATTCCAGACAGGATCAGCATCTCCGTTAGAATTATTAAGTTTCGCAATGCGGTTTCTTGTCAGTCCGCCGATCAAAGTAAACAATCCACCTGCATAAACATCACTTCCGCTGAAAGTAATTGAATATACAGAGTTATCAGCATTTGGATTCCAGGTAATATCAGCATTACCATCAGTGTTGTTAAGCTTTGCAATGTAGTTTCTTGTCTGCCCACCGATTGTAGTAAAACTTCCGCCGGTATAAATATCACTTTCAATGATTGCAATTGTATTTACAAAATTGCCTGCATCAGGATTCCATGACAGGTCAGCGTTTCCGTTGGTATTGTTAAGCTTGGCAATGTAGTTTCTTGTCTGCCCCCCGATTGTTGTAAACAAACCACCGGCATAAACATCACTTCCGATACTTGCAATTGAAGATACAGTGTTATTTGCATTTGGATTCCAGGTAATATCAACATTTCCGTTAGTGTTGTTAAGTTTCGCGATCCGGCTTCTTGACAGTCCGCCAATTGAAGTAAATAATCCGCCGACATAAATATCGCTACCGTTTATTGCTATTGTTTTTACATCTGAGCTTGCATCAGGATTCCAGTCCGGAGCAAGAGTACCTGAAAGATTATTTATTTTTGCGATATTATTTCTTCTAAGTCCGTTTATATTATGAAATAAACCCCCGAAATAAACATCATTTCCGTTTACTGCAATGGAATTTACAACGTTACCAACACTTGGATTCCAGGTAGTATAAGCATTCCCGTTAGTGTTGTTGAGTTTCGCAATCCGGTTTCTTCCCTGACCTCCAATTGAAAAAAAATCCCCACCGGCATAAACATCATTTCCGCTTACAGTAATAGTCCTTAAAGTATTGTCTGCATCCGGATTCCATAAATTATCAGCATCCCCGTCAGTATTATTCAGCTTTGCAATTCTGTTTCTTAACAGTCCGCCTATGGAACTAAAATCTCCGCCGGCATAAATATCATTCCCGCTGATTGCAATTGTGAATACTGTGCTGTTTGAATTTGGCTGCCATGAAGGATCAGCATTTCCGTTAGTATTGTTGAGTTTTGCAATCCGGTTTCTTATTTGTCCGCCGATTGAACCAAAAACTCCACCTGCATAGATATAGCTTCCGTTGATTGCAATTGTCCATACTACTCCATTTGAATTAGGATTCCATGTCGGATCAGCACTTCCGTCGGTATTATTAAGTTTTGCAATCCGGTTTCTTGAAAGCCCTCCAATATTTGTAAAACCTCCGCCGGCATAGATATCACTTCCACTTACAACAATACTCCGGACTTCCGCGCTAGCATTCGCATTCCAGGAAAGATCAGCATTTCCGTTAGTGTTGTTTAGCTTTGCAATCCGGTTTCTTGTTTGTCCGCCGATCGAAGAAAAATTTCCGCCGGCATAAACATCACTTCCGCTGACAGCAATTGTATATACTGTACTGCTTGAATTTGGATTCCAGGAGTTAACAGTTCCATCTGAATTGATCCTTGCTATGCGGCGTCTTGTCAGACCTCCGATAGTGGTAAAAGTTCCTCCTATATACCAGCCACCGCTTCCATCCGGAGTCACAACGTTGATAGTTCCGTCTACTTTTGAAAAGATATTGTTAAAATAAGATGAGTCGGAGGTCATCTTTACTCCAGAACCGGAATATTGACCTACAAAAGAAAATTGTCCGCCTATATATGTGTAATTTCCATCCGTTACAATTGTTTGAACGTATCCGTCTGTTACCAACATTAAAGAATCAGGAGTACTGCTCTGAGAAAAAGATATTGTTGAATAGAAAAACAAGAGAATCAACTTTAGTGTTAAGATTTTTTTCATATCTATATAATTTAAATTTTAAAAAATGTTAATGAACTCAAACTTCACCACCATTGATCTCTGACAGAGAATTTATGGAATGAACCGGTAGTGAAGATGAGTTATGTCAAAAAATTATTTTTAAAATCCTCTGTCAGGAAGTATGCAAATCTATATAAGCTCAATCAATAATCCAAAGAATTATTTTGCAAAAAATCACCAATTGATATATGTGGAATTAGTATATGATCTGCATCGCCGGAGTACAAACAAATTAGCACAAAGGCACGAAGACACAAAGCTTTTCCTTTGTGTCTTCGTGCCTTTGTGATAAAAAAAATCTTATTTCGAGATTACCAGCTTCAGAGTCTTACTAAACTTCTGCCCGCCACCGACAACATTTATGCTGTAAAAGTAAACTCCCGAACTTATATTACTCCCGTCAAACTTTACGGTATAGTTTCCCGGTTCTTTGAGTTTATTGACAAGCTGGGCGACTTGTCTTCCTCTGATATCATAAACTTTTAAAGAAACAAATCCCGATTCCGAAATTCCAAATTCCACATTAGTAGTTGGGTTGAATGGATTCGGATAGTTCTGATTCAGAGTGTGACTTACAGGAGTGCCTATCACAACATCATTCTCAAGATTGAAGTATTCATAATTCCCGTTATAGTCTATCTGTTTGAGACGATATTGATATCTGCCTGATTCCAGATTGGCGTCTTTGTAACTGTAAGTCTTCGGTTCATTTGCTGTTCCTCTTCCTTTGAAAATTCAATTAAGGCGTAGGTGAAGCAGAATTCATGCAAGCTCCGTTGCCGGTGTTTGATCCGGCATAATTAAAATCTCCGCCTAAGTAAGTGTAATCACCGGCAACAACAATTGTCCGGACAGTATTGTCTGTTACCCACATAATTTCGTCAGGAACAGGGGTATTGCTCTGTGAAAATGACAGTGTTGAATAAAAAAAGAAGAGAATAACGATTAGTGTTAAGAATTTTTTTTCATTTTGATTAAATTTAAGTTAAAAAAATGTTTTTTAAAAAATCATACTTCACTATCATTGATCTCTGACAGAGAATTTGTGGAATGTACCGGCAGTGAAGATGAGTTAGTATTAAAAATAATTTTTAAAAACTCCCTGTCAGGAAAGTAAGCAAATCTATATGTGTTAATTCAAATATCCAAAGACAAATATTTCAGAAGATCACCAAAAAGTGTTTAGGGTGTGCGGAGTAGTTCATAAAGTCAAAAAATTATACAGTATTAGAGAATATAATAAGCTATACAAAATAATACTTTACAAATTTTACAAATTTAATCTCGAAGGGTCAAATTCCCCGCCGCTTGCGGCGAAAGAATATTTAATTGGTTCTATAAGAATTAGTTGGTATTGAATATTTCTTTTTTGCGTTTGACAATTTATCTAAATGTAATATAGATTCAAACATTGATCTGGTTTACCTTCTTTCTTTTGAACGATCAAAAGAAAGAAGCAAAGAAAAATCGCCCGCTGGTGGTAAATTGCCGGAAATTCTCTCGTATTGGCTAAAAAAATTTCAACTCACCACTCGCCACAAAAGCACTGGCGAGTGGCTCAAACAGGAAATTTTTTCTTTTAGCCAATACTTAGAATTTCTTTCGGCAATTTACCACAGGCGGGAAACAAAAAATTTGATTAAAAAAGTATTTTTGAAATTATTTTCCATAGAAATCAGATAGACCTAAAAAATTATAATAAGTTAGATACCCCGCTGCTTGCGGCGGGGTACTTCATTAACCTTTGCAGTATTGTTTGTGCAAAATTTTGCTTTAATAAAAAACGTTGCCATCCAGTGTAATGAGATGGCATCGCTATCTGAGTGAAGTGGTTGTTTCTTTCCGGAAAATTATTTCAATGAAATCGTTTGTTTCTTTTCAACCCGCGGAGCATTTTCAATTGCATGAATTCAACTTAATAATGAAATCTCAATTCTCAAAACAGCTTTCCGGAATTAATCAATCTTATGACCTTTAGATATTTCTTTTCTGATAATTTAGGTCTTACTTTATGAACAAAGTTTGTAAAATTATTAAAATTAAGAACACTTCAGATAATAAATTTACTGAGATTATTTTTTAATGTAAGGTTTTTGGCTGGTATAATTTCCCGGAGGATCATACTTGCAAAGCCATATATATGAACCGTCAGAACATTTTACTTTTGCGCAGCCGACTTTTTTTGAATTTTCCCAAATCAACTGTGTATAGTGTCCGACTTTTTGCCAATTATCTGCCCATGTATCATAATTAAAATCTTTCCTTTCAGAAGCCCACAAATCAACAGCGTCTTTACCACTCTCACTGCCCATATATAAATTTTCACCGGGTCCTTTGTGTTTGAGTACGCATCCTTTTGCTGACAGTTCATTAACCCACTCCTGAGCGCTTGCCGAAAGTTCATCTGACCAGACCAGCGGGGCAATGCCAAGCTGACTTCTCCAGTAATTATTCCTGTCAAGGATTTCCTGATATTCAGAGGAGAGTTTAACGCTTGCGGGAGGATCTATATTTAACGGATCGCCCGGTGCAATGGTATTACCGAAAAGAATAATTGACCACTGGTTTTCTCTTTTATTGAAGGAAACACTATATTGATCTTTTCCTGTAAGCTTCGGAGACCCGTTATCCAGCACAAGTATCTCATTGTCCAGTTTGTTCAGAAAAACGTATTCAAAAGTAGCGACATCAGTTTCAATATAGCTCCACATTGCGGCGGGATTATTCCTGTCGGTATCAATGCACTGAGGCACACCGTTAACCGCAGCAAGATACTTACCGCTCTGCCGGTTTTTTATGAAACTGTATCTTTCGGTGTATTCATCTTCTTCATTTCCATTATTTACAGGAGATTCATCAATAAACTCCCACTGCGCATTCTCAGATCCTTCCGGAATTTCAGAATACTTAAGTGATCCGTTTTCTTCATAAAGAAACTTACTGCAGCTTACAGAGGGAATGCTTTCTTCAAAGGATCTGCTGCAGTCGGTGGCATTGCCCATCATTTTATATTCCTGAGCTTTTATGGAATTTACCGAAAGCGTTATAGTAAAAATAAAAACAAGAAATGATTTCATAATGATTTAATCTGATAAGGAAAAGTTTTTAGGAAGGTGTAAAATAAGTCAGGGGAGTTTGAATTTCAAATTATAATTGTTTCCGTGATAATTCAGATAATTCAGAATAAATCGGTCTAGCGGGAATTTCCGGATTCCTCCGGCGCTGATTTAAATCGTCCTTATTATGCCGGTGGATATTTTGTAAAAGCTAATGAGCCCTGAAAGAGCAGCAATATGAATGTATTCAGTATAGATTTTTTTCAGGGATGAATGGTTAATAATTCAGAACTAAATAAGTTATTAAATAATAATCAGCTGTTCAGCCTGCAACCTTATCCATCCACTCCTTTACTTCTTTACAGATAACATTCACCACGTCACTGTCATTAAGTTTATTTGTTTTCGGTACATGAAAAGAATGGTCCGCTCCGTCTATAATGAACAGCTTTGATTTCTTCCCGAGCTTTCCGGTGACTGGTTTGAGAAAGTCTAAAGAAGCGAGCGTGTCTCTCGTTCCCTGAAGGAAAAGCATTGGGATGTTTACTTTATAAAGATGTTCAGCTCTGTCTTTAGACGGTTTGCCGGGAGCATGCAGAGGGAATCCGAAGAAGACAATTCCATACACATTTTTGAGCCTGCCTTCCGATGCGGCTGTAGATGTCATCCTTCCGCCGAAAGACTTTCCACCTGCAAACAGCGGAAGCTCCGGACAAAGTTTTACAGCCTTTTCCAATGCTGCTGAAATAGTGTCCGTGCAAACGGGTTTTCTGTCCGGCATCTTTTTTCCGCTTTCCATATAAGGGAAATTGAATCTTAATGTAGCTATATCCTGTGCCGCAAGTGCAAGTGAAAATTGTTCCATTGACCTGTGATCCATTCCCACCCCTGCGCCGTGTGCAAAAACTATTATATACTTAGCTTTAGACGGAGTGTAAAACAAAGCGCTTACGTCTCCAATACTTTCTGAGATTTTTATGCGTAGAGATTTTTTGGTTAATTTGTCTGCCATGATTTTTTGAAAATAAGGTATTGAATTTTGTTTTGAAATTCAGGGAGTAAAGGAATATAAATTAAAACCGTGACCATAAGCTTTTTGACGGGGGAGTGAATGCCCCTATGGATTATATTTAGTATTAATCTGAATGCATGGTTTTAAATCTCAGCTATACAGGTTGTGCAATCGTTTAGTTCATCCTGTGAAATTTTGCTGCCGTATTACTTCAAAATAATGACCTGCATCATACCAAATAATAAAAAAAGAATGTAATTTTGCAAAATTTAATCACAGGAATATTTTTTAAAAATATTAACAGAAAGGTGCGAAACATAATGAAAAATAATATCAGATTATCATCTTTAAAAGCAATTATTTTTTATTTAATCTTAGTAATATCACTTTATTCATCTCCCCAAAAAACTTTTTCCCAGGACTGGTCAGGATTATCTTACGGCATGGATAACTGGGTTCATGCTCTGTGTGTTTATAACGGCGAACTCATAGCCGGCGGACAGTTCACTCATGCCGGCGGACAGCCCGCAAATTATATTGCAAGGTGGAACGGAATCTCCTGGTCTCCTCTCGGCGCGGGAACTAACGGTGAAGTAGATGCGCTGACTGTTTACAATGGTCAGCTGGTCGCAGGCGGGAGGTTTACAAATGCCGGCGGTATAGATGTTAATTTCATAGCGCAATGGGATGGAACGAACTGGAATGATGACCTGGGCGGAGTTGGAAGCATTGTTGCTGCTTTGACTGTTTATAATGGTAAACTCATAGCCGGCGGTTATTTTGTTGAAGCTGATAATGTAACGGTAAATTACATAGCAAGACGTATCTCGGGAGGCTGGCAGGCAATGGGCGGTGGTATGGGCGGTTCGCAGGGACAGGTAATGACCCTGGGACATTACGGCAATGATCTGATAGCCGGCGGATTCTTCACTACAGCAGGCGGTCAGACAGTTAATCATATAGCTAAGTGGAATGATACGGCATGGGCTCCTCTGGGAACTGGCATCAGCAACATTGTTTATTCACTTGCTGAATATAACGGTGAACTGATAGCCGGCGGATTATTCTTAAGCACCGGAGGAAACAGCGCAAAAAGTATTGCAAAATGGAACGGAACAACATGGGCTCCACTGGGAAGCGGAATTACGGGACCAATTTATCAGTATGTTTTCGGACTTGCGGTTCTTAATAATGAACTCTATGCAGGAGGACTTTTTCAGACAGCAGGCGGGATTCTGGCAAACGGAATTGCCAAATGGGACGGTTCAAACTGGTCAGCTCTGGGAAACGGCCTGTATTACGGAGGTTCTAATGCATACGGCGCTTTTGCTGTTAATACTTTCGGCGAGAAACTAATTGTTGGAGGATTGTTCACCACTGCCGGTTCAACCGGGGTAGCTCATATAGCGCAATGGAGCACACCGGTTTTTAGTTACATAAATGTAACTGCCGCTCAACAGGGATTTTATCAGCCCGGATCAAACACACTTAATCAGAGTGATGTAATGGAAGTGGTACTTTGTGAATCAACTCCTCCTTATAATTTTATTGAATCATCTTCAGCGGTAATTGATTCGGTCAGTATGACAGGAACTTATCAGTTTACCTATACTCCTACGGGTGATTATTATATTGTAGCTTATCACAGAAACTGCCTGGAAACATGGAGCAGCGCGCCAGTTCATTTCATAGAAGGTGGAACTGTTAATTATGATTTTACCAGCGCAGCAAATACAGCTTATGGAAACAATCTTAAGCAGGTTGATAATTCTCCTGTAAGATATGCATTGTTCAGCGGTGATGTGAATCAGGATCTGATAATTGATCTTACAGATATTGTGGATGTATTAAACGACGCAAATATTTTTACAACGGGTTATGTTGTAACGGATGTTACCGGTGATAATATTACTGATCTTACTGATGTGGTTTTGACTTATAACAACTCTGCAAATTTTGTGGCTGCTATTTGGCCATGAAGTGAAATATGAAAAGCCAAACCGAATAAATAATATTATTAAATCAGAAACTGATCAGACAGATTTTTTTTCCTGCTAATTTTTTATCCGGCTTTCTTTTTTAATCTTATATATAAACTGCAATTCAAGTGAAGTGCTTTGAATTTAAATTTACAACAGCAGCAACGAAAGCATTCGGTGATAACATACCGCAGATAAATGTTTCACCAGTAGATTCGGAATTTACAGTGGTGATGAAAATCAGGATGGACTTGTGGATCTTACGGACTTCCCTACAAAGGCACCCGCATTATTAGACTCCTTGATTTGGAATTTGGGATATCAGATTCAGGATTTCTTGAATTTAGGATATTAGATTTTTGATATAACTGAGACGGTCAGAGGTAAGACGAAACTAAGTAATATTGTAACTTAAAATTTGTTCCACGGCGGCGGATTGTAACTAAAAAAAAGCCGGCAGAGAATTCTTCCGGCATTATTTATGCTGAGCTTTTATCTCTTCTAATTTTCTAAACAGCCATGCTTTATTCCCAACCTTGGTTTCTTCAATTTCTTTCTTCAAAATATCAAAAACAAAGGAATCATATTTTTCCTTCAACTTAAACATTGATTTGAGATATCCGCAATATTTTGTGAGTACGATCACCCTGGATTCACTGGTAAGTTTATTTTTTTTAATGAAATGTTTGAATGAATCAAAAGTATAGTCAAAAGATTCCCGGTCGTTAAGTTCATAATAAATGCTATGCTGCAAATTCTTAATGGAGAATTTTAAATAAAGAGGTTCCTTTTGAATTTTTACAATAAATTCAAGAGCTTTTTCAAAATTACATTTAGTGAAATTCAGCTGAGCCATGGAATAATTATAAAAACACTCTCTCAGCTCTTCCGGAAGTTTATCTGTGTATTTATTTATAAAGTTCAGAGTATAATCCGTTTCATTGGCACCGCACGACACATTTACCAGAGAAAAATAGACCTGGGCTGATATTGACCCGTCCTCATTAAGCATTGGTTTACCTTTATAGCCAAGCTGAATTGCTTCGAAATATTCTTTATAGAAATCCTTTACCGAAACCTTAAGATTTGTGAGACAGGTTTGAAGAAAGACACACATCAATTTCAGTTCATCATCAGAAAAATGTCCTGAGTATTCCGAGAAATTATTTTTAAACTCATAGTAAGCATCCATATTATCATTTAATATAAGCGCTTTGTACATGCTATAATAACATTTCAGTATTACATGATCTTTGACTGAGGTTTTTTCCGATTCCTTTAATACCGATTCGATGATCTTATGTTCATCCATTTGCCTCAGAAAGGACGTCAAAAAGTTTTTTTCCAGGGGATGGTTGCTGCTGTTACTGTTCACAACGGTTTTTTGAAATGTTCTGAAGCAGTCAATAAGAAAGCCATAGATCATATATCCGGAGAAAGACTGAATGCCGGACTGTTTCTTTACTTTTGGATTATTCTGATGAATAAAATTTTCATTTAATTCAAGAAGATCTTTCCGGCTTTTATAGAAATCCGCAATGAAAATATAATTATTTTTATCAAAATTATCCCTAAATATCCTTTCAGCCGCAGCCATTTTGTTTTCGAATATATTATTGATATTCCTGGAAAAGAGAGAAATAAAAAGATTCTGCATCTTTTCAAAGTCCTGCGTCTTGTAAATTTCTTCGTTTAAAAATGATTCACACAGTTTGCCGAGATCATGAATGAGATTCTTCATTATCCCATAATTATAAACCTTCTGAGGAAACAATTTCTTCCATACTTTTTCCTTTTCAAGATTCTCGTCTGTAAATTTCGGTGCATACTTTTTTACTTCAGCAAATAAACAAAATACATTTTTATTTTTATTGAAATAAGGCGAGCTGACAAAGTCTTCGAATTTGATTAATTCTTTCGGAGTGAAGGTTCGGATGATCTCGAGAAGTGAGCTTTTGTGCATAATAGTATTAAGTATCAGGTATTTAGTTTTAAGTAGAAACTTCTGAAAAACAAAATGCCCAAAGCTGTCATCCCCTCATGATTTTAGCGGGGATCCATTTTCATTGATTACTTCAGTTTTGAATCAACTAAATTATTAAATAAAAAATTATACAATTAGTTTTTCAGAAGTCTTTAAGCATTAAGTATTATGTAATCATTTGCAAGAAATTTAGGGAATTCAACTGATTTTTTGGAGCATAATATAAAATAATTACTTAATACTTATTACCTGATACATTTAGAAACTCTGCAAAATAAAACCTTAAAAACTGCTTAGAAATACACTTTTACTGCAAACAAGTTAGCATCTCAGTTGTGAAACCCGCAAAAAAGTTTCTTTGGAAAATGAATCCGCCGGGTATATTTTTGTATCAGTTATTCAAAACCCAAAAAACAAAGGATAAAGAAATGTTAAAATTAATACTTGTAATTCCGGTTCTTATAGTTCTGAGTTTAATTACCCCGGACAGATCTAACTCACAAAATAAAAATTTCATTGCATCGGAATTAACAATAAATTCTTCTGATTCCGATAAAAATCCGCAAAGTACGCTTTTCAAACTTTATCAGAATGAGCCTATAGAATTGAATGAAGTAACTATAATAAAATTCGATCTGCTAAAAGAGGCAAATGTAATTCTGAATGTAACAGACGGTGATGGAAAGATAGTTGAATATCTTATTGACGGTGAAATGCAGCCCGGCACATACTGCGTGCATTTCAAATCATCGGACATCACAGTTTTAAAAGCCACTTCATATAAAATTGAAGTCAATGGTATATCGGAAACAAGAAAAATTGCGATTCTCTAATATCTCAAAATTGATTTAAATAGTTCTTTCAAATAAAAATAATAACCCGGAAAAATGTACGCGAACATTTTTTCCTTAATGACATCACCGGTATGGCGGGTTATTATTTTTTAAATTTCAGATTTAAATATCAGTACTGTTTAAATATACATGCAAATTTTAAAAAACCAATAAATAATATTATGAAATATCATAACACATTAAAACATCTCATTGTATATACATTAATGTTTGTCGGGCTTACAGCTTCATCGAAAGCGAATCAAAAACAGACTCCATACACTCAACAAACTAAAACGGATTCTCAACCGACCGGTGTCACTCAGGACTGGCTAAACAGTCTCACTGACGAAAGCGGAAAGAAAATTATTCAGGAAGAAGATCCCGAAGGTGAAGCAATGCAGAAAAAAGTATTTAATGGAATCAGCGCGGGTTCGAATTTTGGAATTTCTGTAAGCAGCGCCGGAGATGTCAATGGTGATGGTTATGATGATATAATAATAGGAGCATATTCCTATAATTCAAATACAGGACGAGCTTATATATATTATGGAGGTTTAAATTTTAATAATGTTGCAGATTTAACTATAACAGGTGAAGCAACATTTAATGTTTTCGGAGGTTCGGTTTCATCTGCCGGTGATGTAAACGGAGATGGATATTCGGATGTAATTATTGGAGCTTATGGATACAGCTCAAGTAAAGGAAGAGCTTATATATATTTCGGCGGAGCATCAATGAATAATACCGCTGATATTATACTGACCGGCGAGTCGGCAAATAATTATTTTGGGAAATCTGTTTCAAATGCCGGTGATGTAAATGGTGACGGATATTCGGATGTAATAGTTGGCGCAGATTTATATAATACCAATATTGGGCGAAGTTATATTTATTTTGGCGGATCTTCAATGAATAACTCTGCAGATATAATAATGACAGGCTCTGCAGCGTTTAATCATTTTGGAGTTTCGGTTTCAAATGCAGGTGATGTAAATGCCGATGGTTTTTCAGATGTAATAATCGGGGAAAATGGCTATAGTACAAATACCGGAAGAGCTTATATTTTTTTCGGCGGAATATCAATGGATAACACTGCTGATGTTGTATTGACCGGAGAATCAACCGGTAATAACTTTGGCGTTTCAGTATCTTTAGCAGGAGATGTTAACGGAGACGGCTATGCAGATGTTATATGCGGAGCCTATGGTTTTAATTCGAGTACAGGAAAAGCTTATATATATTATGGAGGTGCTATCATGAATTCAGGAGTTGATGTGGCAATGACAGGCGAGTCAGCATCTAATTTTTTCGGAAATTCAGTTTCTTCAGCCGGTGATTTAAATGGTGATGGATTTTCTGATGTGATTATAAGCTCATTTGGTTATAGTGGATCAACTGGGAAGGTATATGTCTATTTCGGCGGAGCAGTTATGAACAATGTATCCGATGTCACAATGACCGGCGAAACAACAAACAGCTCTTTTGGAATCTCAGTAGCATCAGCAGGTGATGTTAACGGCGACGGATATCCTGAATTGATTGTAGGAGCTTACGGTTATAATTCAAATACAGGACGTGCATATTTCTATAATTATTTTCTGAAAAATGATATTTCAGCTGAAGTAATTATGACAGGTGAATCAACAAGTAATTATTTTGGATGCTCTGTATCATCTGCGGGCGATGTAAATGGTGATGGTTTTTCTGATGTAATAGTAGGAGCAAGAGGATATAGTGGTGTAACAGGAAGAGCTTATATCTTTTACGGAGGTTTGTCATTTGATAATATTGCAGATGTTGTCATTACCGGAGAAGCAAGTTCGGTATTGGGAGTATCAGTATCATCAGCCGGCGATGTAAATGGAGACGGATATTCGGATGTGATTGTTGGCGCGTATTTTTATAATTCCTCAACCGGCAGAGCATATATATATTATGGTGGATCACCAATGAATGCAACAGCAGATGTTATAATGAACGGAGAAGCAGTAAACAATTTTTTCGGAGAAGAAGTATGCTCTGCAGGGGACTTTAACGCAGACGGATATTCGGATGTGATTGTTGGCGCAGGAGGTTATTATTCATCTGATGGGAAAGTTTATATATACTATGGCGGAGAAAATATGAATAACATTGCAGATAGGACATTTTACGGAACAGTATTTTCTGGTGAGAGATTTGGAAGCGCTGTAAGCTCAGCCGGGGACGTAAATGGCGACGGGTATTCTGATATTCTTGTGGGTGCATATATTTACAATAATTATAGAGGCAGAGCAACTCTCTACTTTGGGGGATCGAACGAAAAACTTGAATTTTCAGGAGCTTCGGTAAATGACTTTTACGGGATAAGTGTCTCATCAGCAGGAGATGTTAATGCAGACGGATATTCCGACATTATCATTGGAGCCCACCAAGTGGACTCAGGCGCAGGGAAAGCTTACATTTATCTCGGGAGTACATTTATGAATAACGTTGCAGATTTAATAATTACAGGTCAGGAAAATTATAGTCTTGGAAGATCGGTATCTTTAGCCGGCGACATCAACCGCGACGGATATTCAGATGTTTTTATCGGATCATACGGGATTGGAAGAGCGGATATTTTCTTTGGTGGTATCATTATGGATCAAATTCCCGATGTGACAATGAGGGGTGAATCAACATCATTTGACAATTTCGGAGAGTCTGTTTCTTCGGCAGGGGACATAAATGGTGACGGATATTCAGATTTCATAATTGGAGCTGAGGGATTTAATACGAGTACCGGGAGGTCGTACATCTATACCGGATCTGCAATTTCTGCAGAACCAATTCTTCTTTCTGTAAAGGACGTTCCTTATGATCAGGGAGGATATGTGGATTTAAAATGGGCCAGAAGTTCTTATGATGTAAACGGAAGTACTGTGATAAGTGATTATATAGTGGAAAGAAGTCTGCCGCCTTCGGGAGGAAATTTTGCATGGGCAACTGTTGCTGTAATTCCGTCAATTAAAAATTCATTTTACTCTTTCTTAGCTCCGACTCCTTTTGATTCAGGATCCAATACTTCCGGAACTTTCTTTTTCAGAATTACAGCCAGAACATACATTCCATCTCCAAACTGGCATTCAGCAATTCTATCAGGAAGAAGTATTGATAATATTGCACCACTGATGGTCTCTCCGTTTACTTCTGCAATAGTTATTAATAATATAAGACTTACATGGAAAAGGAGTACAGCTTCTGACCTACTGAATTATGTTTTATACAGAAGCACTTCCCCTTCAATAGATCCGCAAACAGAACCTGTTTTTACAACTACTGTTGATTCCACTTATCTCGACACTGCACCGCTTGGTGGAGTTTATTACTACTTTATTGTTGCTCAGGACATACACAATAATTTAAGTCCTGTTGCAGCTGTATTAAGCCCTAACACTCAAAAGCTCTTTCTCTTCGGAGCAATTCAGGGATTATATAATCCTGTGACAGATATTGAAATTCCTGACACCATAAGTGTCTATCTTAGAAATTCATCTTCACCTTATGCGATAATTGATTCATCTAAAAATCTGCTGCTGGGTCCGGGTACAGGACAGGAATTCTTTTTTAATAATTCGCAGGATGGTATCCCTTACTACATTGTTGTAAAACACAGAAACGCTCTCGAAACATGGAGCGCTGATCCGGTGTCATTTGTAAACAATGACGCATCGATAGCATACTCCGTGAGTTCAATCTACGCTTATGGCAATAATGAAATACAGGTTGATAATTCACCATATGATGTTTATGCTTTTTACAGCGGTGATGTGAATCAGGATCTGATAATTGATCTTACAGATATTGTGGATATATTAAACGACGCAAATATTTTTACAACGGGTTATGTTGTAACGGATGTTACCGGTGATAATATTACTGATCTTACTGATGTGGTTTTGACTTATAACAACTCTGCAAATTTTGTGGCTGCTATTTGGCCATGAGACGTTAAATGCGAGACGTAAGACGCGAGACGATAAACAAAAAATATTTGGTGTCAAAGATCAGACGTCAAATGTCAGATGTCAGACGTCAAATGTCAGGTGATACAAAATGTCCCAATACTCAATACTCAATACTCAATACTTAATACTTAATACTTAATACTTAATACCACAAGACTCAAGATAAGATTT
>CALMST010000058.1 GCA_937872315.1 uncultured Ignavibacteria bacterium
ATTTTAATTTTTTGCTTACTGCGTTGATACTAAGCAAATTATATCGGTCGTCATTTTTATTTTTATTAATAGTTAAATCCTGCATTACTCAGAGTATATATATTCTTATCAAAGGTGTACTGAACATTTTCAGATTAACTCCTATCTGAATTTTATCCAACAGGATATCTGATACAAAGATATTATACCATATATTGGACAAATCCATTAACTATATTACCTGACCTTTCAGTATAGATAGGTGTCCTTCCAGATCATAAACGTCTGTTACAAATTTTGCATACTTGTTTTCTCTTGTTGCGGTTTCTAACTCCGAATTTAAATGAGTTATAATTTCCATCGAAATATATTGAATGATTTTTTCTTCAAATTTATAATTTCCTTTCATTGATATCGGCATTCTATTTGTGAAATCCGGGTGATTCTTATATATAATAATTGTTGAGTCCCTATATATGGATCTTAAAAGATTCCCTGAAACATTTGTCTGAGGTGAATTTGTGTTATCAATTTTTATGGTGATACCAGTACTGATAAGTTCTGTTTCGGGAAGTTCAATGTCAACTTTTTTTACCTTTGGTTTGGTTTTGCTTGATCCGTTACTTTTATTAGTAGACGTTTTTCTATTGCCGCCCGAAGATGTATTATCAGTATAGTTAGAATCTATTAAGGAATAACTCTCTTTATACTTTGACATTTTTTTCATTGACTTCTTTAAATATTCATTAACTGCGGAATTAATCTGTTTTTCTATTTCATTTAACTTATCTGATAAATCGATTTTTGTCTCGTCCTCTATGAACTTTCTAATTTCTGGCTCAAGTTCATTCAGAGTTTTAAAGAATGCTTTTAACTTATTGGTGTTTTTGAAATCTTTTCTCGTAGGAGTTGGATCAAGTATTCCCGTAACTGATATGTAGCCGGTAACATTAGGATTTGACCAAATGGAAGATCTGCAGTTACTTCTGAATTGATCTACTTTGGATATTTCAATTATCCGGCGTCCCTTGTTTACAAAGACAGGATCTCTGTTAATTTCCATATTTTTTGATACAACAAGAAAGATTGAGCATGGAGAATCACTTATATCATACTCGGTTTTTGAATTAAATCTTTTTGAATGTGTTTTATGGAGTTTTAAAATATTTCTTGAAAAGGGGGTAGTAGAAATTTTCGAATAATCATAGGGTTCTGCATTAAGAATTTTCTGGTTTTCTTTAAACGTTATATTTATTTTTTTTCTTTTAAGAATAAGCTCAAAATGTGTTTCGATTTCTTTTTTCAAAGTTTCCAGATCAATTTCTTCATATTTCCCCGAATGAAATTCTGACAATGTTATAGTAGTCCAGCTTTTCAATTCATCCTTTGATACTTTGGATGACTTTATCTCATATTCCGGAAACGTTCCATTTGGTGTATCGAAAATTTTCCTGCAGATTTCAAAGTTGTAAGAATTTTCAGAATCGATTCCTCTGGTATCCACTGTCATTTTATCGCAGATAGATAAAAAAGAAAACATTCCCATTCCGTACATACCATTCGTACTTGGATCTTCCTTTTTATCAGATTTAAATATTGTGTATTCCCCATTCAGGCTGATTTTCATTCCGCATGCATTATCGGATATTGTAATGAGTCTGTTTTTTTTGCTGTTTCCGGATTTTGTAACGGTTATTTCAATATCCCTACTATAGGAATCTGTTATATTATCAAAAAGCTCTTCAGCTGAATCAATACTGTTATCGATGTATTCAGCCAGAATCCTGTACACATCAGTATAATTTTGAGCTTGCTGAACTATTGTCATGTTATCGTATTTTATAGTTTGTTTATTCAATTTTCCTAATTAAAAAATAAAATAGATGGGAAGGAATTACCTTCCCATCTGTGATTTAATCCAAATCAGATTTTCTCAATTTGGTTTGGTTCCGTTTTTTCCAGTTCATTTACAGGAGGCAGCTCACTTCTTACTGGCATTCCTGTCTCTTCAGGTTGCTCTGTTTTTTCCGGCACTTCAGTCTTTTCAGGATGCTCTGCCTTAATTTTTGCTTCTTGAAGTTCGTGTTTGATTGGTCTTCTTTTATCAACAATATTGGCAAATTTTATCCGTTTCTTTGTGTCCCAATCTTCATCCGGGAATAATTCCACCTCATCAATAATGTTGCACTTTTTTGCTTGGTTTGCTGAAATTGTACGACCCTTGATTATATGCTTCAAAATCGCACTTTTCCTTTTTGTTAAAGCTCCAAGAGCTCTAAGAGTATTTTTATCATCATCACTTAAATCCCTGACTTTTGTGCCTTTTGGATATGGTTTTTCATATGTAAGTTTGAATTTTGTTCCAAATTCTGCTACACGGCTACCGTATTTACCACCAGCCGTTAAGACTACTCCGGCAGGTTTAACATTTCCGCTTGCTTTTGTTATAAGCTGCACTTTCTCTCCTGGTTTTACTAGATCAAGTATTTTCTTAGCATTACTTAAATAACCGCCAGTAGAATCTAATTTAACAAGTAATTCTTGTTCACCTGGTTCGTTATTAAGGCTATTAATTTCAGTTATAACTTCTTGAGTTTTTTTTGTATTCAGGGTATCTACCTGAATTACATTCTTTTCAGTCGCATAATTATCCGCAGACTGATCGGAACCGGCAGTTAATGCACCGGATTTTTTTCGTTCATTAGTGTTCATTTTTTTTATTTGTGGTTTGTAAAATGGTATTCTTTTCAGTTGAATAGAAATACCTTAAATTATTTCTGACATTTATAGAATCAGCATTTCTATCGATTCTGAGCTTGCCAATGTTTACTGATCTATGAGAAGTCAGTATAAATGAATCAGATCCTTTAACAAAGCTATCTGATTCCGGTAAGACTTCTGGAAATTGCTTTCCAGAGTCTGTAGCCGTTTCTGTGTTCTTGCCCAATACACTTAAATGGGCAAATAGGTCATATGACATTTTTAAATAGTTTTAATTTATAATTGAGTTCTTATTGAACTCTTGCTACAAAATTAAAGCTTATTTGAATTGAAATAAATTGACGTGACTTGAAATCAAGTAAGGGTATTTAGGGTAAATTATATCTATTTGAAATAACCAGGGAAGAGGAAATGTATGCTCTGATGGGGGTTATACTTATTTATAGATCAGGAATATTTTCCTTAATTAATAATACAATTTCTGGATAATGTGG
Source organism: uncultured Ignavibacteria bacterium (assembly GCA_937872315.1). GTDB lineage: Bacteria > Bacteroidota > Ignavibacteria > Tepidaquicellales > Tepidaquicellaceae > JAGPCH01. Next base: position 3,195 of record CALMST010000058.1, read on the forward strand.
TTCATTTTTATCCTTTTTAATTTGAAATAATTTATTATTTAAATTTTGTAACAAGGTCCTATTATTATATTCTTCAAGTTTAGAATTACAAAAATGATTTTCACCTGAGAAATGAACTTTGCCTTCGGGAGAATCAATTATCTTTTTGGAGTTTAAAAAATATAAAAACCAAATTAGCTCGACAGGACCTTTTAGCCAAATAATTTTTTCAACTCCTGTCTTCATAGGAACAGGTTTAATTTTTTTATAACTAAAATGATTATTAAGTAATTGCTTAGAAGATTTTTTTATATGACCGCTATTCTCTAAACTTTTGAATAAACCTTCTACCTGCTTAGCTTCACAGTTCCACTTTAATTTATAAATTTTCTTTAGAATTTTAGAATTTTTATCTAATTCTTTAGTTTTTTCTTCTCGCCATTTCTTAAATTTCTTAAATTTATCCGGATACGCTATCATTTTATCAGAAATGATTAATCCATCTTCTGTTAGATTTTCTTCACTAGTCTCTCTCTTGTCTAAGTATTCTAACAAGTGTTTTTTCTCACTTTCACTTTCTAGAGAATCAAATCTTTTCATTATTTCTTCAAAACTCATATGAAAAAAAATATTGGATTTTTTATTAAATGTAATCGTTTTTGGTTTACTCAATTTCATATTTTTTAGTTAGCAAAAAATATATTTTTTTAATTAAAGAAAAAACTCATCAAATTTTTAAAGCTTCTGCTGTTACTCACCATTCCCTTCCGATACTTTAATTTGCATTTTAAATATTAAAATCTCATAAATCAATATTCCAATAATAAAACTAAAAAAAGGAGTATTGAAATGTTAGAACCAAAACCAA
>CALMST010000059.1 GCA_937872315.1 uncultured Ignavibacteria bacterium
GGACGATCATGGAAGCAGGTCTCGTATGCATCCCTGCTTTGTTGACAATGGTAACCTCTGTTTCAATCACTGACTATGAATTATAATGATTTTAATGATGACTATGATTTTTTTGGTTGTATTTCAGATATTCACTTAACTTAACCTAATCTTTTTAACTGATTTTATTCTCAAATCTTTCACGCGCAATATTCACAGATTTATTTAAATCTTTTATATATACTAATTAATTTATGATTTTCCACTCACTGTGTGGAAAATCATAAAGAAAACAATTGCCGCAAGCGGTGGAGAATTAAAATCAAAAATAACAATTGAATTGTCTCCGCAGTGCGTAGACAGTTTAAAAGTCCGGGAAAATCTCTAGAGTATAGAGACAAATTCTGTAATTTCGGCATGAGGTTTTCACAATTTGTGATAACCTCTTTCCATTCTGTTTTAATCAGTTTAAACATAAAATCCTCTGGAAATTTATCAATATTTCTTTTAACCTGCTGTTTCAATGAACGAATCTCAATTTTTTATAATGTCGTTAATTTATGTATTCTCTTTTCGATTGTTTATAAAATTTTAATCTAATAGCATCCATTTCCCAAAATTAGAATCCCAATAGAAAGGATCTCCGCCATAATAAGGAAATAAAATTCGAAACTCTTCATCCTTTGATTTGAAATACTTATAAGGTTCATCAAACCAACCCATCGAAGAAATCGGTATTGATTCTAAATATTCCGGGACAAGATATTTTAAACTATCCGGATAATGATCATTTGCAGTTTTATAATTATAAAGAGCTTCAATAATTGTTTCAGCTTTTTGTTTTGACAAATCTGCCTGTATTCCTGAAATAAACATACCGCTAAATACTGTTAAAAGACAAACTACAGATAACACACCTATATAACTGCTTATTCTTAGTTTTCCTTTTATATAAACTTCAAATATTGCAAATACAAAAAATAAAATTCCGAAAATTAGAAAAAACAACAATAATAATGTTACAGAATTAACATAAAAACTAAAGCAATATTTAAGATTAAAAATATTTAATACTATAAAACTAATTATAAAAAACCTTATAATTCCTTTAACATTCAGTAATGGCTCATTATGTGTAATATCAGAAGCTTTCATGTCTTTATACTTAATACCTAATACTAAATAACCAATACTCAATACCCAATACTAAAAAGATCTTCCCATCAGCATCCCCGAAAACCACTTCAGTCTTTCTTTATATTCACTCTCCGGAAAAGTATTTAAATATTTATCTGCAAGTTCGGTGTAATGCTTTATCTGTTCTTTTGCCGATTCAATAATCCCGTAATCCTCATATATTCTTTTAATTGTTAATATTCTTTCATCAACATCATGTTTTATTACCTCTTTATTAACCACTTCCATAATTTTCAACTTATCCTTTTCATCTGTGACGAGTTCCATAGCTTTTAAAAGAAGATAGGTTTTTTTTCCTTCAACGAGATCGCCGCCTATCTTTTTGCCGAACTCGATCTCATCTGCTGTAATATCCAGCAGATCATCCTGAATCTGAAATGCCAGACCGATATTGGATGCATAGT
>CALMST010000060.1 GCA_937872315.1 uncultured Ignavibacteria bacterium
ACTGCTTCCAAAATTTATTTGTTCATTGTATATTGAACTATTCCCCGCACTCAAAATCAAGAACCATTAAAGTATCGTCATACAGTTCTTTAGCTCTTTCGGGAGTGCTTCCGATGCAGACCAATCCGAGTTTACCAAACTCCGACAATGCGCCGATCAGATGGAATACAACACCTTCCTGGGTAGTACCGTCATACATAAGTTCATGGAACATTGCGATATCGATCAGATCTTCAGCTGTGATACCGATATATTTATCATTTTGAACATTATCAGAAGCAAAATAATATCTTTTGTTTCCGCTTGCAGTATGATATTCTCCTTTCTCACAATCATAATAACCGTTTGTAAGATACTGCATCATCATGAACGGGTGAGTCGTTCCGCCTTTCCTTAGATTGATCTCGATCGCGTAATGGATCCAGCTTCCGTCTTCCTGTTTTACAGAAATAAAATCAACCGCAAATCTTCCTCTTACTCCTTTACCTGCAAGATGTGAAGAAACTTTTTTTCCTATCTCAGCGAGAGAGGTCGCATATTCTTCATCAGCAGGGAAGATGGCGCCTACAAATATCTGCCCGTCATCTCCGCCAAGCAGCTGATCATGAGTACTTGCAATTTCAATTTTATCCGAAGTTCCTATCACACACTGCACGGACGGGGATACCTTTATCTCTCCTTCAAGAAATTCTTCAACTATACCTTCCATCTCATTGAATTTCTCTAAAAACACTTTAATGCTGAGATTCTTTGCAACTGGCCGTAGGTTATCGTAGATCGTTTCCAGAATATTTTTCTCAAGAGTATCATCAACCGGTAATTCGGGATATCTGTAAAGAGCATTACCGTCTCCGCTGAACCCGTCATTCATTTTAACAACGGCTTTACGGATTGAAGGATTTTTTCTTTTTAAACGCGCAAGCGAACCTGCTATGTCTTCCAGTGTCTTAAGATCCTCATTACCGTCCGGTATATCTATTCCGCACTCGCGGAATGTTTTACGTCCACCTGATTTTGATCCTTCATAAAACATGGCTGGATCAGTCCCGAATAACGGTATCCCGAGCTTGACCGCAAGAGATTTTTCAAGCGGAGTAATATTGTAACATGTAAGATGTGTAGATTCAGGATCAGTGATCAGATCCTTTATTCTTCCAATAAGCCTTGGTCTTTCAAGGATCTTCTGGGTTAATGGTTTGCGTGAAAGATCATTACAGTTAAGCATGGTTAGACGCTTTCTTGCATGCTGGCCTGTGATACCGTGAAGAAGATGAAGATAATAATCAATGATCACTTCAGAAAGAGGCATACTTGAAATATAGATCACCTTTGTTCTCGGCATTCTCAGAAGCATAAGCAGGCAAAGAAGACGTTCTTCATAATGAATGGATCCTTTTATCTGTTGTAGTATCTCCATGTCAAGAGTCAGGGAAGGAACAATGACTACAGTTCTGGAAGCAAGTTTGTCCGGAAATATTTTTTCATACTGATAAATAATCCCTTCCTGAATTTTTGCAAAAAGTTCATGCTCTTCTTTTGTATTCAGTCCGGGACCGAAATCAGAATATTCAAAAGCTCTTTTGACCGGTTTTATTTTAGAGTTCATATAGGATTTGTTTTAAAAAATTGATACAAGATAATGTAGTTTATAATGTATTAAAAGTTACTTTATCTGACCGCTTCTATGTTCAGACCGGTACTGTCCAAAACATTTTGTAAAATTAATAATTGTTTAAAATTCACTTCAGGATCAATAATTTCATGCTGTGAAATAAAACAACCCGCCTGTGATAAATTACCGCCAATACGAAGAATTTCCTGCAATTTATCACCGGCGGGCGGTTTTTCTTTTCTTCTTTCTTTTGATCGTTCAAAATAAAGAAGGGTAAAATATTCTGTAAGTTTCAGGCTTGTACCACTTATATAAATTGTTTTGGACTGGATTTCGTCCAGACCGTAAACGCCCGGAATTATATAGAAAAGTTGTAAAAAAATATTAATACAACCTGGGATCAGCATTCTTGAATTGATTTTGAAAACAACTGCGGTTATGCTTTTCTTTATTCGGATAAAATGTAATTTATGCAGAGAGTTCAGGATAATATTGAAATAGGATCTAAGATTTCAATAAAAACACACTTTCTATTTATTATCCGTTAAGCTAATTTAAAAATAATCGAACTGAAAATCGGCTTGCATATATCTGTGTGCATAACTTATTCCTGTTTCAGAATTTGTTAAAAATTTTTATCAAAAATGAAAGGTGCTCCATGCGTGAATTTAAAGTTTGAATAAGAAGAATGTTGTAAAACCGAAATTAAAAAAAGTTAAACCCGGAACATCGCTTGTTTTAAAAAACATCAGTGCCGGTAGAACAAAGAAAGCCGGTGAACAGGTTAAGCGGGTTATGGAAATAGAATCTTTTAATCTCGGCAATATGATAAGAGAGGCAAGACACTTCAAAAATCTTACGCAGGAAGCTCTGGCTCAAAGGTCAGGAACCACGAAACATTACATTTCAAGAATTGAAAATAACGGCAGTGACATAAGACTGAAAACGCTTATGAGAATAGTTACAGGCGGATTGGGCGGAATTCTGAAATTCTCTGTTGATTTTGATAATTGAATGTTTAAATTGTTTTCAAAAACATGATCCGGATTAACACTTCTACCACAATGAAAAAATTTCTGTTTCTATTCTTATTTGTTCTGATATCCCTTTCAGAGACCTCATCTGTTAATGCGCAGGAATTAATTTCAAAAGATTCCATAGCAGCTATCCTCCGTGATCTGAAAGATAAGAGCAAGGTCAGATCACTCATTGCTGCGGTGAGGAAAGGTGATGAAGAAATTTTAACTGTTGCCCTCGGAGAATCCATGACTTCAGTTCCGGCAGATGCCGGAATGCATTTAAGGATCGGCGGGATCTCTGAAACATTCTTCGGTACGCTATTGATGATACTTTCCGATAAAGGAATGATCGATATTGATGAAAAGATCTCAGTATGGCTTCCTGATCTGCTATCCGCTGACAAAGTTACTCCACGTATGCTTATTAAAAATACAGCTGGATACAAGGATTATGTAACGGATAAAGATTTTGTCGGTCTGTTTACAAAAGAACCGTTCAGGAATTTCAGCAGGGAAGAACTGATCAGGTATTCGGTCAAAGACGGTGAAATGAATTTCCCGCCCGGAACGGATCAGAGGTATTCACATACGGAATTTACCATACTCGGCGAAGTCCTAGAAAAAGCAACCGGGAAAACACTTGCAGAACTTTATGAAGATTTTATCTTCAGTAAACTTGATCTGAAAAACACCGGATATACTTTTAATTCGGATCTTCCTTATCCTGTTCTTCATGCCTATAGTTCTGACCGCGGAATTTACGAAGATGCAACATTCTGGAATCCGTCATGGACAAAAGAGTCAGGTACAGTTTATTCAAATATTTATGATGTTGCAAAGTGGGCGAGGATCTTCGGTACAGGAAGACTGCTTAAACCCGAATCCTTTAAACAACTTACCGGTCCGCCGGATGTAAATGTGGATCCGGAAAAATATTTTGCTTCAGGCTTTGGTGTAATGAAAGGATGGTATATTCAAAATCCAAGTTTTAACGGCTATAGCGGAGGTTTCGGATATTTGCCTTCCGGAGAAATTACTCTTATCGTTTTTACAACACAATCAGAAGATACTGCTTCTTATTCACAGGCATATCCGATATTAAAAGAACTGACGAAAATACTTACTCCGGAAAATGTTCTTGATTGATTTAAATTATCAGCACTGAACATTAATAATCCGGCAGCCCTTCTAAGGCGTTATTTTACTTATAAAATTTTTTGCATTATTGAAAGCAATTACCAGATCAGTCAGATCGGTAATATTGTCTCCATTCACATCTGTATCCGCATAGCCTGTGACATAATTTGCGCAGTCATTGGAAATTAAAAGAATATCGGTAAGATTTATATTCCCGTCCTGATCAGTATCACCGCTGTAAAAACAATATTTTGAACCTTTAAGTGTTACATTGCTTCCGTATGAATTTGAAGCCGAACCCGTAAAGTCATATTTATAAACGCCTCCCGATGTGAAAGATTCTCCGCCTGATTTACTCCAGGTCTCCAGACCATTACGATGCCTGATTGAAATATAATAAGTTCCGTCAGCTACATTATAATATCTGAAGTTACCGTTAAAATTATCTGAATCAATAACCGATCTTGCAGAATCAATTATTGAGAATGGTGAATTAGAATCTCTTATATATGCTCTTACCGTATCACTCATGTTTAACTTGTCAGTAACAGGATTATAAAATCCTTCTATCGCCATTTTGACGTTTAATGTAAGATTTATTTCGTCTCTGAAAGTTCTGTAAGTATAAATACCGTCCGGCAATGTCATCTCAAGCGCAATATCGCCGTCCTGTGTGACTTCTGTTATAGTCGGATTTGCAGAGCCCCATGAAATTAGTGTATTCCCGTTTTTCAACCGCTGCACAGATCCCATTGCAAAACCATATATTGCGGGATCCTTTCTGTATTCCCATACTAAAGTTGCAACTTTGTTTACTTCGTCCAGATGATATTCTGCTGCTCTGGATGACGGAGGAGAATGATAATTTCCATTATCATAAAGTGTAACATTCCCATTTGCAATTCTCCTTATGTCATGCTGATAAGAAAATCCTGCGGGATCATTTGGAAATGTGAATTCATTATGAACCCCTCCTAACCGCCATATAAATTCTCCGGTCGAACGGCTGATCTTGGAAATTTCACTCAAATGTCTTGAAGAAATTAGAATATTCCCGTCATGATCCGGTTCTATAGCATTCCCGTGAACATAATCAACTACTGTGGCATTAAGATTTTCATGTATCGCTTCAGTAATCTCAACATGATCCCAGCTTCTCCACTGGAAAACCACATTCCTGTTCTTATCAAGTTCCTGAATGATCAATCCAACTACTTCAGCATTAGGATTTCCACCCGGAACAATTACATTCATATCTATCAGCTGAGGATCATAGCTCATTAAAAGTATATGCCCGTTATTTAAAATTTTAATTTCGTGCTGATCCGTAATATAACCGTTGCCGCAGGCAAACGAATCAACTATTTGATTGAGATCATTAAGAGCGTAGTACTTTGTATTTTTATATGAAAAAAATGTTCTGAGTCCGTTTGGCTGCCTTTTGTAATCAACTACCCTTAAATGTGAAGTTACATTTATGCTGCTTAGAATAGAACCCCTGTTATTAACTGTAAAAATATAAGGTGTAAAAGGTATGGCTGTAAATGGAAAATTGGACATAAACAATTGACCCGGAGAAGGATTATTGGAAATGGTAACTTCCAGGTTTTCCAAACCTGTACCGTCAATATAATTAAACACACTGTTTCCGGCAGGATTATCAAACTCATTTGTAAAACTGTTGTAAGTTTGAATGTTTGATCTCTCCTTTTCTGTCTGAAATGAATATGAAAGACTATTGCCCGATGCGCTTCCGGTTAAAACTTCATTTATGTTTACATTTACAATTTCACTGTAATAAAAAGGCTGGTCGGGAATAAATAATAAAGACTTACCGTCGGATGTCATAATTATTTCACCTGAATGCCTGCCGCTTTTTCTTCCGTCAACCATGATCAAATTACTCAAATCACTGCTGATTATTAAATCGTCGAATCCTACTATAATGTTATTTTTTACATTCACATATTTAGCATTCTGTACAGGCTCCGTATATATTATTTCCGCTTTTATTTCAAAAACAGAAAGTAAAAAGATTATGATTGCAAAAATTTTTTTCATTGATTTCCAGAAATTTTTTAACACTTTTAATTTATTCAGAGATTAATTTTCTTTTATATAAAACAAGAAAAATTAATTAAATGATTATTTTCTTATGGTGTGTAGTGATTAATATATCTATAATTTAATATATTTTCTATCATTTAATATTTCTGAAATATTAAAGGTATTCATTTTTTTGTAAAACATAGTAATGTATGCCTGATCCAATTCAGATTTCATTAAAATTCAAACTCCGGTTAGATTTTTCTATTTTCACTTAAAAATAATTTACTAAAGTTTAATATATGATTACGAAACTGATGTTCAGCCGCAGATCAACTAATACAGATCAACACAGATCGGCAAAAAATGTTTTTAAGAATATGTAATCCGTGATAACTTATGCTGATACGCGGAAAAAACTGTTCATCAATTGCCGTTTAACATTAGCTGTCATCTTAAGTAGCTTTTTTTAAATTCGTTCTGGTCAGGATTCTAAAAACCATACAACTGCAAACAAGTTTAATCTTGTTTTATTTAAGGTTTATGTTTAGGTTGAATGAGTTATCAGCAGCTGTGAGTTTTAACAATTCTGATTTAATGAAATATAAATTCTTTGTGAAAAAAAGATCCTTTGAAAATATTGTAAACAGGAAAGACACTGAAAAGCTATTATCCAAAGACAGAATTTTTGTTCATATAAATGATCTGTACGGCGCTCCTCCGGACTGGAGCAGACCGCAGGGTTTCATATCTCTTTCTCAGTTTATAATCGGTCAGCAGGTTAGTCTTGCTTCAGCAAAAGCGCATTTTGATAAACTAAATAATTATCTTAATGGGTTTACTCCTGAGAATATCCTGGAGCTCGGCGATCATGAAATGAGGGATTGCCAGATCACGCGGCAGAAGGCAGAATATCTGAGAGCATTGTCTTCGGCAGTGATAAAAGGTGATATTGATCTCGAAAAATTATCAGAGCTGACGGATATGCAGATCAGATCGCAGCTCAAAAGCATTAAAGGTATAGGTGACTGGACAGCCGATATTTATCTGATGTTTTGTCTCCGGTCAAAAGACATTTTTCCGATTGGAGATATTGCTGTTGTAAATACAGTAAAAGAACTTACAGATGCAAAATCTAAACCCGGCATAAATCTTATTGCTGAAAACTGGAAACCGCTTCGTTCGCTGGCTGTATATTTTTTATGGCACTATTATCTCAGCAAAAGAAACAGGACTTTTGATATATAAATATAAGCGGTTATTAGTAAAATGATGATCCGGTTTGCTTTTCTGATAAATAATCTTTTTATATAATTTAATATCATAAATATTAAATCATTTAAACTGAAAATAATCGACGGACACCCCGTAATTAATGAGGAAAAAAACAGAATTCTGCTCGATACAGGATCGCCGGTAACCATTCATAATTCTGATAAGTATATATTCTTGGGTACAGATTTTTCCGGCTCAATAAATTAAACAGGATTGAATATTGGACATATTACCGAACTGTTTGGTAATGATATCACTGCATTACTTGGGGGCGATATTATGTCCAAATATAAAGTAATGATTGTTTACAAAAACAGAGTTGAGTTTAAATGAATATGTTATTCGGTTGTGAACGTCCTTTTTATCTTAAATACCCGGCATAATGATCATTCACTGCAATACCGCCTGTATGCCAGAACAGGATATTCGAACCGGGTTTTAATAAGTTTTTTTCGAGATGATGCATCATAGCATAAAATGCCCGGCCCGTATAAACCGGATCCAGTAATATACCTTCACTCCTTGCCAGCGCTTTAACGGCAATTTTTTCATTTTCCGTGACAACTCCGTAACCGGCTGAATCAAATCCTTTTATCAATGGGATCTCTCCCGGCATGGATTTTTTTTTCACTTTCAAAACATCTCTTCCCTCATCCAGTAATTTAAGAATGCCTTCTTCAAGTGATTCCCCCGGTTTGAATTCCTTATCAATACTGACCGGCATCAGCTTTGCAATTAGTTCAAATATTTCCATACCGAGTGTGAGTCCTGCCTGGGTTCCTCCGGAAGAAGATGCAAAGAATATGTAATCTATATTTACTGACTTTTCTTCAAGCTGTCTTTTCAGTTCACGTACTGCATTTACAAATCCAAGTGTGCCGACTGCATTCGAACCGCCATAGGGTATTGAATAACAATTTTTATTTTGGTCCTCTAATTTTTTCTGAATTAAAGGTATATCTTCTCCTTTTCTGTTTTCCCCGGCAAAATGGATTACCGCGCCTGTCAAATATGACATTAATAAATTTCCGTCATAAATTTCCGGTTCACTTCCTCCAAGTACCAGATGACATTCAAGACCTGCTGCTGCGCATGCTGCGGCAGTCTGTCTGCAGTGATTTGACTGCTGCGCGCCGCCTGTAATAACTGTGTCAGATCTTTTATTCAGAGCATCAGATATAAAATATTCCAGTTTACGTGACTTATTACCGCCCGTGGCAAGACCTGTCAGGTCATCACGTTTAATGAATATTTTATAACCCGGAAATTTTCCGGAAAAATTACCGAGATACTGCAAGGGTGTAGGGAGAAAACACAGAGGAAACTTTTTTCCGAGGACATCATCTGCGTGATCGTTGATATCAGCCATAATGATTTTATTTAAAGTGTGTGATTAATTTACCAATATGATATTAAAAACTAAACAGGTTAATTTTTCAAATGCATTTTGCAATGGTGTCCAAAATAAATCTTGTAATCTTTAAATATTGATATTTCATTTCAAAATCAAAACAAAATTTGTCAGTTAACAAACAAACCCGCCTGTGATAAATTGCCGATAATAAAGTCGGGTAGATTTTCCATTTTCAGATAAAGAACAATTTCTATAAATCGTTTTGGACGGGTATACACATTTTGCGATATTTTGACATTTTTTTGACAAAACATTGACACCTCTGTGACACAGTAAAATATCTCTTTTGATAATTTTGTATAGAATTTAAAAATAAAGGAGGTGTTATGAACACTGTTAAAAATTTAGTAACAGCAGTATTTTTTTTCATGTTTTCATTTTCTCAGTTAACCATGGGACAGGGAACACAGATCACCATTCTTCACACAAGCGACAGCCACTCACATCTTGACGCAACGGGTCCAAAGAACCGGCAGCTTGAAGGCACACTTGGAGGAATAGCAAAAGTTGCTTCTATAATTGGTTCAGTTAAACAAACCGAACAAAATGTGCTTACTCTTCATGCAGGGGATTTCTGTGTAGGTGATTTTTTTTATAATCAGTATTTCGGAGTTCCTGAATTGCAGATAATGAAGCAGATTGGTTTTGATGCTCTTACCGTAGGTAATCATGAATTCGACCTCGGACCGCAAACCCTGTTTGAAGTTTTGTATGCAGGATTTGAAAACGGATCTTTTCCGGTACTTTCGGCTAACCTTGATCTGACAGGATTTCCTGAGTTGTCGAATTTTGTACAACCTTATACCATAAAGGAATATGAAGGTGTAAAGGTAGGAATATTCGGAATGACAATACCGGCTCCTCTAAGCAATCCTTATCCTGTTTTAATACAGGAGAATCTTGCAGAGATCGAATATGCAACAGTAATGGAACTTCGGTCTCTTGGAGCAGATGTGATAATTTGTCTTTCACATCTTGGTTCAAATGTTGATATGGAGCTGGCTGCAAATGTTCCCGGAATTGATTTCATAATAAGCGGACATGACCATGTAACTTATTCTCAACCGGTTGTGATAGTAAACCCCGAAGGTAAAAACACTCGGATAGTTGAATCCGGTCCGTTCTATCAAAACATCGGGAAACTAAATTTCACATTTGAAAACGGAGAAATAACATTTGACAGCTATACACTAATTCCGGTAGATAACAATGTTCCTGCGGTACCTGAAATCAAAGAAGTTATCGATCAGCTTAAAGCAGGTATCACAGAGCAATACGGCAATGTCTATACAAAGATCATCGGACTGGCTCTGTGTGATCTTAATACTCAGCCGACCGGAAACAACAATTTCAAAGACACTCCGATGGGAAATCTTATTACCGATGCCTTCAGAAAGAAAACACATACTGAAATCTCAATAACTGCTGACGGTCTGATCTCGGATAAAATTTACCGCGGAGCAATTACAGGAGCTGATATATTCAGAACTGTCAGTTACGGATATGATACGACAAACGGTCTGGGACTGCGACTTGTTACTTTTGATATTTCAGGGATCGAACTTATAAAAGGTCTTGAGGTCAGTCTTTCAATGCTCGGAATAGACAGTGATTTCAAGCTTCAGGTTTCGGGAATGAATTTCCGGTATGATCCTTCAATGCCTGTGGGAGAAAGAGTAATACTTTCATCGGTAAGAATCAACAATCATCCTCTGGACCCCGGAAGAATGTATTCGGCAACAGTGAATGAAGGATTGCTCGGGGTGCTGGTCTCACTCGGAGGAGTGATCGTAGAGAATGTAGATTTTCTTCCGGATAATGAATACACTGTATTGCATAAATTCATAAAGCAGAATCATTTTCTGTATTACAGATCTGAAGGAAGAGTAAGAGAAAATTTATCAGGCGATACTTTTACGGAATCGGACAGACCTGTTGAAGAATTCAGTTATGAACTGAGTGATAACTATCCGAATCCTTTTAATCCGGTGACAAAAATTAATTACTCTGTATCCGGACAGCAGTTCACTACACTGAAGATCTATGATATAACGGGAAGGGAAGTTGCCACGCTTGTAAACGAACAGCTAAGCCCTGGAAGTTATTCAGTTGAATGGAATGCTTCAAATTTTTCGAGCGGTGTATATATTTACCGATTGCAGTCCGGGAATTTCATAGAGACAAAAAAAATGACGCTGATAAAATAATATTTAATGGTTAATGATTAAAAGTTACTAAAGCCGGGCATCCGATGTCCGGCTTATTTTTATCCAATATACTTCTGTTTCGTTTAGCTGTCCGGGTTCCTTTATATGAAGTCCCGGAGCACGTAATGGTTTACCATTCAACAGAAGTTACCGGTATCATGAACAGGATATATCAGCATTTTGCATATTCGCGTAAAAGGTTATACTTCTGTTTATTATATCAAGAAAGAGTTATTGTTGAATATTTACACAGATCGACACCATACCACATTGTTGCATTCCCGTCAGTGTCCGTTACTTTTATATCATAAAGGCATACATCATTAATAGGATTGAAAACAATTGGCAGATCATTACCGCTCATCAATACTTCTTTTCCGAGTACGTCATTACCCCATTCTTCTGAAGCGGTGGGATATACGTACAGCTTTTGGATTGCTGCTCCGGTCTGATTGGATAATGTGAAATCCTGTTTTGACTGAGCTGATGCATCTCCGTTTAATGCGATAAAAAGAATTACAAATAATACTGAGAAAATAAATGTTTCCGGGATTGATAAGGATTTTAATAATAATCCGGTCGAGAACTGGAATGTATTACTTGAAAAAGATGCGGACAATGATCAGATTGAAAAGGCTAAAGAAGGGTATGATGAAGATACTCTTGCCACAATTATATATACTTCCGGTACCACCGGTAATCCCAAGGGAGTAATACTGAGCCATAGAAATATTGTTAACAATGTAAAAAACTTATGTAAGCTGAATTAAATGCTCTTTCGGATAACCCGTTAATAAATGAGAAGTACAAAACGATAATAAATGAAGTGAATCTTCATCTGCCCGGGTATGAACAGATAAAAAAGTTCAGACTTCTTAATAAAATCTGGAGTGTTGAAACAGATGAACTGACGCCTACATTGAAACTAAAAAGAAACTTTATTGAAAAAAAATATTTAGCGGCTATAGAGCAAATGTATTAATCCGGATATCCGGAAACACTTTCAAAATCATAATTGTCTGAACTTTAATTTATATTGGTATGAGATATTTTTTTGATCAATTATTTTTTCTCTTTTATTAATGATTATTCAGATTTTGTTGAAAAAAGCGGAAAACAGCTGAAATAATAATAATACCGGAAAGGACGAAATTTTATAAGCATTTCTTCCTTTTTTTTTTTTCTAAATAGGACTATGTTAGTCCACATTCAAAATATATGATAAGGATCTCAAAAAAAGTAGAATATGCATTAATGGCTCTGAAATATATATCAAATTCAGGTGATAAAGTTATCACTACAAGGGAAATATCGGATTCAAAAAATATACCTTACGATCTGCTGTCCAAAATAATGCAGACTATGAAGAATGAAAATATATTATCATCGAACCAGGGATCAAGCGGAGGATATTCGCTTTCCAAGAGACCTGATGAGATACCTTTATATAATTTAATTTCAGCCATTGACGGGAATGTGAATATTGCGGAATGTCTTAAGGAAAGTCCGGTCAAGGACTGCAGCATGACGGATAATTGTTCGATTAAATCTCCTGTAATGCTGCTTCAGAAAGAAGTAGAAGATCTATTTAAAAGAAAAACCATTTCAGATTTTGTTTAATTTAATAAATACTTTCAGATGAAATTCCCTGTGTACATGGATTATAACGCAACAACTCCCGTAGATCCGGAAGTCTTTGAAGAGATGAGACCTTATTTCTGTGAAGTTTATGGAAATGCCTCGAGCGCAAATCATAAATACGGATGGGAAGCTGAAGAAGCAGTTTCACTCGGAAGAAGAAGAGTTGCAGAACTTATAGGTGCAATTCCAAGAGAAATAATTTTCACAGCCGGCTCGACGGAATCAAACAACATAGCAATAAAAGGTGTGGCGGAAATGTACTCTGACAAAGGGAATCACATTATTACATGTTCCTCTGAGCATAAAGCAGTATTAGAGACCTGTGAAAGTCTTGAAAACAAAGGAATAGAAACAACATACCTTAAAGTTGATGAAAACGGACTGATCGATCTGAAAGAACTTGAAGCGGCTATAACTGATAGAACTATATTGGTCAGCATAATGGCAGCAAATAATGAAATTGGAACTTTACAGCCTGTCAGAGAGATTGGAAAGTTATGCAAAGAAAAAGGAGTGTTTTTTCATACAGACGCAACACAGGCAGTTGGGAAAGTACCGATAAATGTGGATGAATTGAATATTGATCTGATGAGTATATCTGCCCATAAGTTTTACGGACCAAAAGGAGTTGGCGCGCTTTATGTAAGAAGCAAGAATCCGGCTGTAAAAATTTCCAGGCAGATGCATGGCGGCAGTCAGGAAAAAGGAATGAGAAGCGGAACGCTGAATGTTCCGGGCATAGTTGGATTTGGAAAAGCTTGCGAGATTAGTTCGAGAGTAATGGAAGAAGAAATGAAAAGGCATACCATTTACAGAGACAGATTAATTAATGCTCTGTCTGAACTTGAGAATGTGCATATCAACGGGTGCAGAAAAAACCGACTCACAAATAACATTAACATAAGTATTGATAATATTTCAATAGATGCTCTTATCGGTGATCTGAAAGACATTGCTCTGTCAACAGGAAGTGCATGCACATCAGCTTCAATGGCTCCTTCGCATGTACTTACAGCTATTGGAAGAAACAATAAACTCGGAAGTTCATCTTTGAGAATAAGTTTCGGAAGATTTACCACCGAAGAAGAGATAGATTTTGTATGTGAAAAAGTA
Source organism: uncultured Ignavibacteria bacterium (assembly GCA_937872315.1). Classification (GTDB taxonomy): domain Bacteria; phylum Bacteroidota; class Ignavibacteria; order Tepidaquicellales; family Tepidaquicellaceae; genus JAGPCH01. Next base: position 13,465 of record CALMST010000060.1, read on the forward strand.
ACTTCAGCCATAAAAAATTTAACAAAAGAAACTGCCTCGCAAAATCTTGCAGGGGAAAGTATTAATTAAACATATACATTAATAAAGTTTTAAAAAAGCACGGAACATAAAAATTACTAATAAGGAGAAATATAAAATGTCAGAAACAACAGAGTTCATTGCCGGAGTAAGTGAAGATGTTAACATAACTGAAAAAGCAATCAAAGAGATAAAAAAATTAATGGGAGAAAACACGGTACCTGAAGGATACGGTCTGAGAGTCGGAGTAAAAGGTGGCGGCTGTTCAGGTCTTACATACACGCTCGGATTTGATCCGGAAGAAAGAGCAGGAGATACTGTGATTGAGAAAGACGGAGTAAAAATATTCATAGATATGAAAAGCAGTATGTATCTCGGCGGTACTGAGATAGATTATACAGACGGATTAACCGGTAAAGGATTTGTATTTAACAATCCGAACGCAGTAAAAACCTGCGGATGCGGAAGTTCATTTGGTGTATAAAGTTCAAACTTACCTGTGAATCAATCTGTTGTTATTTTAACTGTATGAAAATTGAAAAACATTTAAACAGTAAAATTAAGAAGTTATAAAACAGGTATTGGATAAATGACAGAAAGTAAAAGTTATTCTGATACCTGATCAATTATTCTAAAAATTAAAAAAAGGAGAAATTTAAAAATGGCTTACGAATGGAAATTTAACAAAAGACCATATACAGATGAAGAAGCAGCAAAGCTTCTTGAGGTTGTAATAGATGCTGATACGGCAAACTGGCATTACAATACTCACCACAAAGGTTATGTAACATTCCTGAATAAGATCGAAACTGAGCTGGAGACGGCAGACAGATCGGCTGCAAACGGTAATTACAGTACTATCGGAGAATTAAAAAGACGACAGACCTGGAATCATGCAGGAGCATTGCTTCATGATGTTTACTGGGAAGTATTAGGCGGAGACGGAGATACATCAAAGGGACCTGAAGTTGTATCTGCAATTGAGAAAAATTTCGGATCAATGGATAACTGGAAAGCAGATTTTAAAGCGACTGCTGTTTCAGCAAAACTTTCCGGCTGGGCAGTACTTACATATGATATGCTTTACAGTGAAAGATTGCTCAATGTACTGGTGGATGAGCATCATTACGGAGCGATCTGGGGCGGAATACCTTTAATAAGCTGTGATGTGTTTGAGCATGCTTATTATCACAAAGACGGACCCGGAAGAGCTGTTTACATTGATAATTTCTTCAAGAACCTGAACTGGGAGAGGATCAATGAGAGATATAAGAAATATGTAAAATAAAATTAAATTTAATTTGTGAAAGAGCAATTTAAAAAACTGCTCTTTCATTTTATATTAACCAATTTTAATTGAGGGTTTATTTGATAAAAAAGTATTTTCTGTTAATATTAATTTCTGTATCAGTATTTGTTTCATGCAAAAACGAAAACGGGCAGGATCAGGGAAATGAATCTTCCGGAGAAAACAAATGGAAAGCGGAATTGAAGATTGAAGATATTCCGGATACACCTGTAAAAGGATATCTTAATGGTAAAGAAGTAAAAATGGAATATATTAATTTTGAGACTTGGAGAGGGAGCGGTGATAATGTTCTCAATTTCGGTGATGTCATTCCCAAAAATAAATGCGGGTTCATTGAAACCGATAATTCTTTTCATCTGATACATAAGGGCGGCGAAATAAAAACCGGCGAACTTCTGAAAGCTAATTTTGATCAGACACTTGACGGATATTCAGCATTTTACGTCGTAAACGGTGAAGACAAGGATAAAAAAGTCACAATGCAATGGAATTGTGCGCTGGTTATTTCCGAGATCAACGAAAAAACCGTAAAAGGAAAAATACTAATGTGTTTTAAGGATGATGCAAGAAACAGGATTGCGGGTTCATTTGAAGCAATAAGATGTAACAATTAAAATATAAAAAATAATTTATTTACTAATTTAATAATATATGAAACAATTTATCTTACTTGTTTTAATTTCCACATTTTTTCTTTTTCAGATAAACGGATGCGGCAAAAAAGAAGAAACTTCCGGAGCTTCAAATGAAGAACAGAATGAGACACTCAACAATACTGATCCGGGAAATAAATCTTCAGAAATGAATAAAGAAGATGAAATAAGAAAAGATCCGCTCGCTTCAGAAAATACAACTGAAAGTCAGCTTGAAATGGAACCGGGTTTACCGTCGGATTTTCCGGCAGATGTTCCTCAATATACAAAGGCAAAACTGATAGGCTCTCTTAACTCCAGTGACGGTATGATGGTGACTTATGAATCAAATGATCAGGTTCAGGACATAATAGATTTTTATAAAGCTGGTATGACCAAAAGCGGATATCAGGTCGAAGAAGGCGGTGAGATAATTACTCCCGGTAAAGGAGGATTGATAAACTGGATCAAACAGGGGAAATCTGTTCAGATAGTGCTTGGATATGACAAAGACAAAGGACTTAGTTCTTTTGTAATTACCTACAAATGATCAGAATCAATATTTAATATAAAACTTGAATATAAAAACTTCCGTTAGAAATTTTTCTTCCGGAAGTTTTTTAGTTATACCGTTATAATAAAGAAACAGTGATTTATGATAAAGATACCTATTTTTCCGCTCAATGTTGTTTTATTCCCGGATTCTAAACTTCCGCTTTATATTTTTGAAGAGCGATACAAAAATATGGTGAATAATTGTCTGAGCGGTAAATCTGATTTCGGAATTAATCTGTTTGCCGGCAACATACTGTATCCCGTCGGTTGTACTGCTCAGGTAGATGAGGTTGTATCTCGCGCTGAAACAGGCGAAATGAATATAGTTACAAAAGGTATCAGCAGGTATAAGATCATAAATTATGATTCAGCCGGGGATGGATTATATACAGCTGAAATTGAATTAACAGAAGATGTGAATACTGAATACATTAGGGAAAAGATGATCAGAGCTGTTGATTTTTATAATGCACTTATAGAAATAGTATATAAAGGCTCAGTAAAAAAAATAGATCTTACGGAAATAAAATGGTACAGTGAAAACAGATCAGTCTCTTTTACCATGGCTGAAAAGTGCGGATTGAGTCTGATCGAAAGGCAAACTTTGCTTGAAATGAATGATGAGGATAACAGACTTGATTATATTTTAAAATATCTTGAAGAAGTATTGCCTAAACTTAAAGAGGCAGATAAGATATCAAATATAATAAAAGGTGACGGATATATTCAGCAATAAACACAGAATTTATTGAGACAGTGATAAATAAAGATGAAGTAAAAAACATACTGATATCCCGCACGGACAGACTGGGTGATGTGATACTAACTCTTCCGCTGATACCGGCGGCAAAGAGAATATTCAGCAATGCCAGATTAAGCTTTCTCGGCAGAGAATATGTCAAAAAACTTATACATGATTATGAGGGAATAGATGAATTTATTTCCATAGACAGTGAAGATATATCCGGATCATTTTCAAAAAAATTAAAATTGATCAGGAATAAGAAATTTGATCTTGTAATAAATGTAAAACCTGAATTTGATCTGGCTCTTCTTTTTTATTTATCGGGTATAAAATACAGGATCGGCACAGGTTACAGATGGTATTCCTTTCTGTACAATTATAAGGTGTATGAACACAGGAAAGTTTCTGATAAGCATGAATCGGAATATAATTTAAATTTGCTTGGAAATTTTTTCCCGGATACGGAAAATAAAAAAATATTCAGTTTCAGATATTCCGGTGAAGATAAAAACAGTTTCAGAGAGAAAATGTTAAAGGATAATTTGCATCCTTTGGAAAATTATATAATAATACATCCCGGAAGCAGCGGATCTGCAATGGATCTTCCGGCTTACAGATTTTCCGAAGTGATCGGTCTTTTACTGAAAAAATATCCTGATCAGAAAATTGTATTGACCGGTCTTAATAATGAAAGAGAACTTATAGCCCGGATCATAAAAAATATCGGAAACGAATCTAAAGGAAGGATAATTGATCTGTCCGGAAAACTGGATCTGCGGGAGCTGATGATACTGATCGATAATTCGAAACTGTTTATATCAAACTCGACAGGACCGATACACATTGCCGGAGCTTTAAATAAAAATATAATTGGATTTTATCCGAATGAAGAAACAATGAGCAGTACCAGATGGAAACCTTTGAGTGATAATTGTGTTATTATAAATCCATCTCAAAGTAACAATATGGAAAGCATAGATCCCGAAAAAATTCTGTCTTCAGCAGAAAAATATTTATAGAAAAAAGGGAACTGAATTAGTATTATAAAGTAGAATTAACATAATCTTATAAATATAATTATATTATGAAAATCAAATTATCTATAGTAATAACTGCAATCTTGCTTAGCATTAATTTAGCAAAATCCCAGGAAACCTCAGACGACAAATCAGATTTCAGAAAAATAGAACATAATGCGTTTAAACCCGGAGAGAAGCTCACTTTCGAGATCAATTACGGATTTGTAAATGCGGGTGAAGCTATAATGGAAATAGATCCGAAGTATCAGATAATGAACGGCAGAAATTGTTATGATATAAGGTTTTATGTAAATTCATCACCGAGTTTTGAATGGGTATATAAAGTTAAGGATTTTTACCGAACTTACGTGGATGCGGAAGGACTTTTTCCGTGGAGATTTGAACAGCATATTAAAGAAGGAACTTATCAGAGAGACTTTGAAGCTATATTTGACCAGCAGAATCTTAAAGTAAAAACTTACACTGGTGAGAAAGATCCGAAGAAATTCGAAGGTGAATTTGATATACCGAAATATGTTCAGGATGCAATGAGCGCTTTTTATTTTTTCAGAACTTTCGATTATAATAATATGAATAAAGGAGATGTGACAACATTTCAGAATTTTTATAAAGATAAAACTTACCCGCTGGAAGTAAAGTATCTTGGAAAAGAGACGATTGAAGTTCCGGCAGGAGAATTCAGATGCATAAAAGTTGAACCTCTTGTACAGGAAGGCGGACTTTTTAAAAGTGAAGGATCCATAGTAGTTTGGATGACAGATGATGAAAGGAAGATGCCGGTTAAAGTAAAAACTAAAGTCGTAATTGGTTCTATTGATGCTGAACTTAGTGACTATAAAGGATTAGCAGGACCGCTGAACTCGAAGAAATAAAGTGTATGGAGTGAGTTTGTATGCTGAAGATCTGATTGCAATGTTTTAAATAAATTTTTAAAATCAAATTATTAATTTACCATAATCATCATTAAAATCATTCCAGTTCTTAACTAAAATCATAGTATAAAGTACGTGTGAAAATCTCAGAGTTATTTTATTCAATTCAAGGCGAGGGTAAACGAACCGGCTCGCCTTCTTTTTTTATAAGGACCAATCATTGTAATCTCAGATGTAAATTTCCCGGAGGTAATCTTTGTGATACACCTTATACAAGCTGGTATCCGGATGACAATAAAAATCTTGGAGAGATAGAGATAAGTGAAATACTGGATGAATACAGAAAGTATAATTGCGGAGATATTGTAATTTCCGGAGGTGAACCTACTATGTATGCATCTGAACTTACACAACTTTGTAAAGAATTAAAAAATATTAATAAAGATCTGATCATTACCATAGAAACTAACGGAACTTATTCCGGAGATTTTGTTGATCATATAGATCTGCTTAGTATCAGCCCGAAACTTAGTTCATCTGTTCCTTATAAGACCGCGCATGAAAAAATGCATCAGAAGAACAGAATCAACGCCGATGTTTTAAGGAAATTTAATGCTTTAAAGGAAAATTGTAAAATTGATATTCAATGGAAATTTGTTTTTAATTCGGAAGATGATGTAAGTGAGATCAAAGAACTTATGGATTTAGTCGGTTTTAAAAATAAAGATGTGTATCTGATGCCGGAAGGAATAACTTCAGAGGATCTTAACAAGAACAGGTCAGGAGCAATTGAAGCCTGTATGAAAAATCAATTTAACTATACTGACAGGTTACATATACTGGTGTGGGGAAATACCAGAGGGAAATAGGAGAACAGATTATGGATTCAAGTTACGGGTTGTGAGATATTGAATGAAACCGGTTAAATGATGGAAATTACTTTTAAGATCCGCAAATCAGAATTTGAATGAAAAGTTCAGGTTGTTTGAAGCAGGGGATGTTGAAATGTTTAACTCGGAGTTTCTTAGTATTTTGTTTTTTGAATTTGAGAAATAATAATTTATAAAATCCGTAGCCGCAATTGATAATAGAAATGCTGTAGCATTTATGTTGCCTGCGCTTACATTATCATTCCTTTCGCTTTGATTGAACAGATCATTTGTAGCTTCAATAATTGGTTTTCTTAAAGAATAGATCAGGGCAGCGCTTCCTGCTCCGATCGCCATTCCGGCAAGCACATCAGAAGGATAATGAACACCGCTGTAAATCCTTCCCAGAGACGTTATAGCTGCATAAGTATATAAACCGGCTATCAGTAAAGGTTCGTCCGGATAACTCAGCGTAAGTGAGGTGGCCAGACTAAAACTTGCAGAAGTGTGTCCGGAAGGAAAAGAATAAGAACCTTCTACTGCTGAAGTATCAGAAAGATAAACACTGTTTAATGTTCTGAACGGGCGTGGTCTTTTTACCAGGATCTTTAAGCCCTGTGTAACTCCCGCGCTTGTAATTTCAGACAAAGCGAGTAATACAGCTGAGTTTTCTCCGTATGCATTGTTGTCGATCCTAGAGCCTATGTATAAACCAACCGGCGCCGCGATCATTACAGGAGTAATTGCTTTGTTGGTGATATCAGTCAAATAATATACAAACTTACTGTTGATGTCGTTGAATGAGCGGAATATCTTAACATCAGGATTATCATGGAATATTTTTGTAGAATCCCATTCAGTTTTTTTTCTGTACTGACCGACAGAATCTGAACTTATGATTATGTTAAAAAGAAAAACCGGAATCAAAAAGTATTTTAATCCCGGTTTTCTAATATTGAATTGTATTTTGAAAATTTTAATCAGAACCGTTCTATTTTATTAAAAGCATCCTTTTTGTTTCGCTAAATTTATCAGTTTTTAATGAATAATAATATACACCACTCGGGTATTTTTCAGCATTCCATGAAACAGAATATTCACCCGGATTCTGATATTCGTTAACAAGAGTCCCGATCTCGTTGCCAAGCACATCTGAAATTTTTATGCTTAGATAACTTCCTGAAGCCACAGAATAATTTATATTGGTAACCGGATTGAAAGGGTTCGGATAATTCTGCTTAAGTTCAAATCCGGACGGTATTGAATTGCTTAATACTGTAATACCGGAAACTTTAGAATATTTAATCGCGATAAGATCCTGATAAGATCCCGACAGAGCGCTTCCTCCCGTTATGTAAGAATCTTTAAAAGAATCCAGGCATATTGAATTGGCAAAGTCATTGGATATTCCGTCTCTGTTATAACGTGTAAGATATTTTTGAGAGCCTGATTGATTGTATTCAATTGTAACACAGTCAAAGGAAGTTCCTGTACCCGAACTCTTACCGGTTACAAAAATATTTCCTTCGTTATCAATTATTAATGCTGTAGCCGAATCATTATTATTTGCTGTTCCATTATATATTGAAGTCCATAAAAGATTTCCGGAAGGATCGTATTTTAATGTTGCATAATCTGACTGATTTCCGTTTACATCAGAATTTGTAACACCTGTAATTATTAAATTTCCCTGATTATCAATATCCATATCGGAAGGGATATCAGAGCTGTTGGCTGTTCCGTTAAATCTTCTTACCCATTGTTCATTTCCCTGATTATCATATTTTATAGTAGTATAATCAAAAATTGTACCTACTCCTCTGCTGAATCCGGATACATAAACTTCACCGCTGTTGTTTACTCTTACAGAAGTACCCTTATCAATGTCATTTGCCGGTCCGTTATATCTTGCCACCCATTGCTCAGCTCCTGTGGAATTGTATTTTATAGTTACATAATCCACACTGCTTCCTTTACCGGTGCTTTGTCCGGTAACATATACATTCTGCTGATCATCAACACAAATGTCAACTGCTGCATCCACACTGCTTCCGGTACCGTTGTATCTTGCCACCCATTGCTGAACTCCGTCCGCATTATACTTTACGGTAGCGTAATCATAAGAATTTGTTGATCCTCCATAGCTCTCGCCTGTTACATAAATATTGCCTGCATTATCAATTGCCAATCCTGAGACTGCGTCATTTCCGCCACCTGTACCATTATAAATGGATGTCCATAAAACACTTCCGGAAGAATTGTATTTTATCGTAGCATAATCGTATGAAATATTTCCTCCAAAACATAATCCCGTAACTATCAATTCATTGCCTCTGGAAATACTGGCAATTGCATAATCATTTCCGTTTCCGTCGCCGTTGAAGATCCTGAACCATTCCCGGTCTCCTGACTGGTTATATTTAATTGTTACAAAATCGTAACCCGATGCGTTTCCATATGTATATCCTGAAGAATAAATATTATTGTCATTATCCAGAACTATTGAATTACCTGCATCATTGAAATTTCCTGTTCCGTTAAAAGTCTGATTGATCTGTAAATTGAATTGTGAATATGATAGCTGAGTTGAAAGTAGAAAAACTAATATTGTAATTGCGGATTTCATATAATCCTCCGGTTAAAATTTATTAATAATAAATAATTCTGCTTCGGGGATTAAGCTTTGCAAGCTAATATATAAATATGATAAATAAAAGTCTTATTTAAAGTAAAACTTTAAGCGCGTAAATTTATAAAAAACGGCATATACATTATTAATATGTATGCCTGACTTTTTATATTTCATTAAAAATTTAAGATTACAATTTCAACAGAGCATTTTTAATATCTGTAAGAAGATCATCTTTATCTTCAATACCGACAGATAATCTTACCAATCCATCGGTTAATCCGAATTTTTCTCTTAACTCTTTCGGGACTGTTCCGTGTGTCATGGAAACAGGATGACAAACAAGTGATTCCACTCCTCCTAAAGATTCGGCGATCTGAAAGATCTTGAGCTCGTTACAAAATGCCACAGCCTTTTCAAATGAACCGAGTTCTATTGAAATGATACCGCTGAAACCTCTCATCTGTGATTTTGCGAGTTTGTATTGCGGATGTGTTTCTAATCCGGGATAATATATTTTGCTTATCTTTTTTTCACCTGATAAGACTTCACAAATTGCAACAGCATTTTCATTATGCGCTCTCATTCTCTGCGCGAGTGTTTTTGTCGAACGGAGGATCAGCCAGCAATCAAAAGGCGCCGGTACAGCACCTATGCTGTTTTGTATGAATTTTAATTTTTCCGCAATGCCATCATTGCTTGTAACGAGACAGCCTCCTATGACGTCACTGTGACCGTTGATATACTTTGTCGAACTGTGAAGTACAACATCAATTCCAAAATCAAGAGGATTCTGAAAGTATGGACTCATAAAAGTATTATCCACGCATGTAGTTATGCTTTTTGATTTTCCTAACTCGCCAAGATATTTAAGACTGGTAATGTTTAGCATTGGGTTTGTCGGTGTCTCAACGTATATGAACCTGGTGTTTTCTTTAACTGCATTTTTTAATGCTTCATTATCAGAAGTATCAACATAAGAAAATTCAAGTCCGTAATTTTTTATTATCTGCTCGAATAGTCTGTATGTCCCGCCGTAAACATTGTTAGTACAAATAACGTGATCACCCGGTTTGAATAAAGTAATGACTGCCTGTACAGCCGCCATACCGGATGAAAAACAAAATCCGTGCTTCCCGTTTTCAAGAGCCGCAAGATTTTGCTCCAGAGCTATTCTCGTGGGATTTATAGTCCTTCCGTAATCATATCCCTTTGATTCGCCGAGTTTGGCATTTGAATAAGTAGATGTCTGAAAGATCGGCGTTATGACGGCACCGGTAGTCTCTTCAGGATGCTGACCGGCGTGAATCTGTTTGGTTGCAAATTTCATAGTTTGTATGTTTTATATTTCGGAGACATATTGCCTCTGATGTAAGTTTATTGTTAATTTTGATCCGGGAAAATTTTCTTATGGATCAATTTTATTTTAGAATCGGATATGTTATCTGATTCAGATTTATTAAGACTGATATCAGATAAGTTTCTACAAATTCATTTTTATTCTCAACAATCTCTGTGATAAATTTTGTTACCCGTGAACCAGCTCTTTTCCCTTTTTTAATTTCTTCAATATCTTTAAAAGAGTCTTTGACTCTTAAGTTGAATTTTTAATGACATTCATATTCACAAAATCACTTATGAAGCGGTTCCTATTCATTTACAGGAGTACATAACAGATGTTGTAATACTTAAATCAGTTCGCATAGAAATTTATCTGTGGCTATTCGGATATTAATTTTATGTTTAAAAAAAATAGTTATAAATTCGTAAAATGAATTTAATTTACTATAACTGAATGTGCTCAAGCAAAATCAAGTACATCATATCTGTTCAAAATTCCTTTGATGATCCCGTGCTGTGAAATCAATATAGCATTTTCTTTCTGAAGCATTTCCCGGGCTTCTGAGAAAGGGGAGTCATAATCAATTGTAGGAAGTTTGCTGTCCATGATCTCTTTTACTTTTTTACCTGATATAGTCCGGTCATTTATAACTTTATCTATGATGCTCGATTCTTTGATTGAACCGACGCTTTCAGTTCCGTCTATAACCGGAAGCACAGAAAGATTATATTTATCCATAAGCTCAAGCGCTTCAAATACCACATCAGTGCTTTTTGCGGAGATAAGTCCCGGAACTCCAGTTGATCTCTTAGTCTGAAAAGCCTGACCTGTTGTAATGGAATCCGGATTCATCAGTCTCTTTTCTCTCAGCCATTCATCAGAATGATACTTCGATAAATATCTCTCTCCCGTATCGCAGACAATAAAAACTATTACTGCATTTTCATCGAGAGTCTTTGCAAGCTCCAATGCTGCATAAGCAATAGTTCCTGTCGAACCCCCCGCAAAAATACCTTCGTATTTAGCAAGTTTCAGACACATATCGACAGAATCCTTATCATTCACATTGACGATCTCATCTATATATTCAAACATAACGTTTTCCACCATTATGTCCTGACCTATACCTTCAATAAGGTAAGGGATCGGTTCCGGAGCTACGCCTGTTTCCTTTATTACTTTAAAAATTGAACCGTAAGGATCAGCGCCTATTACTTTTATATCAGGATTTTTTTCCTTTAAAAATTTCCCGGTTCCGCTTATCGTACCGCCTGTACCGACACCGGCAAAAAAATGAGTGACCTTACCGTCAGTATCATTCCATATTTCAGGACCTGTAGTCTTATAATGAGCTTCAGGATTTGCGGGATTTATATACTGGTAAAGGAAAAGTGAATTCGGGATTTCTTTGGAGAGTCTTTCCGCAACATATACATAATGATCAGGCTCACCGTATTTTGCCGCAATAGGCTGAATCACAACCTCGGCTCCGAGTGCCTTCAGATAATTGTTTTTTTCTTTTGAAGCTTTTTCCGTCATTACAAAAATACTTTTATAACCCTTTAAAGCTGCAACAAGTCCAAGACCGATTCCGGTATTACCGCTGGTTGCTTCTATGATCGTTCCGCCCGGCTTTAAAGTCCCGTCACGTTCGGCTGCTTCTATCATATTCAATGCGATACGGTCTTTTACGCTACCGCCCGGATTATATGGTTCCATTTTTGCGAACACCTGCGCTTTCATTCCTTTGGTCAGATTGTTTAATCTTACCAGAGGAGTATTTCCAATAAGTTCTAATACGCTGTTATAATATTTCATTTGTCTTTATAAATATTAATTTAAAAATATCTTTTTTTTACTATT
>CALMST010000061.1 GCA_937872315.1 uncultured Ignavibacteria bacterium
ATGACGTGGTATATTCAAGAGACATAAGCGGCAGGGAGCTTGCGATCTATGAAAATGGCAGCATAGAACAATGGAATACATATGGAATGGATAATACAGGATTCATAGACGGTAATGATGATATCAGATATTATATGAAGGATCATCTCGGATCAGTAAGGGCGGTTACGGACGGTTCGGGAAGTGTGATCAGTTCGCAGGATTATGACGCATGGGGATATTTGCTTGAGGATAGAGTTTATGGGAGTGATGAGAGTGTGTATAAGTTTACAGGAAAGGAAAGGGATGATGAGAGTGAGTATGATTATTTTGGTGCGAGGTATTATGATGCGAGGGTGGGGAGATGGGGGCAAGTGGAGCCGCTGTTGGATAAATATATCTCCTGGTCTCCTTATCAATATTCTTTTGTAAATCCAATAAAGATGAAAGACGTGAATGGCAAAGATGCTAAAGTAACAATTGAAGGTACCAAAATTACAATCGATGTTAAAATATTCTTTTCAATGGATAATGTTAGTTCAAGTGGGACTTTCAAGGATGAATATAGTCAAAACTTATTCTCAAATTACTTACAGGAGGCACAAAATCAGTGGCAAGATGCATTTTCCCAAGTTTCTAGGTATGATATAGAGTTTAACATAATCCCTGAATTTGTTAGCATAGAGGAGTTAAATGATATTAATTCTAAATTACAAACTGGAGAGTTAAATTCAGGTGAAAATGTTGCAGACTATAAAGATGAAAAAGAACCCGGCGTTAACCTAAATTACTTAAGAATTGTTCCGATGGAAGGGAAATCATCACCCCCTTACACAGGCTCTCATGAAATAGGCCATTTAATTGGTTTCGAACATCCCTACAAGAAAACATCGTCAATGCAAAAAAAATCTAAAAATATTATGGGATATAGCCACGATAGAGATATGCCAACAAAATATGATGCGCTAAGATTTCTTAACAAATTAGATTTAAGTAAAAATATTCAAATAATAAAGGGAGCGAAAGATGCAAATTAAAAAGAAGTCAATTTTAATGATAATTCTATTTCTTAATTTTACCGGTATCTCTTTATCTCAGGACATCGATATAAAACTATACAGCCCGTTGTATGATATTAAAGATATCAACAAGGTTGTAGCGGATTCAATACTGTTGGACGGGTATTTAGTATTAGAATTGGATACTAATAATCTCGAACTTGGCTTTGTCAAGTCAAAGAAGTTTTTTAAAATAATCCCTTATTTTGTCTACAATCTAGATGATATAAAAAATTCATCGTCACTTAAGCTATTTTACAATTCATATCAAATGATGTATAATACTTTTATGATTTCAGATAATCCAGGTGATGATACAATTCAATTTAAAGAAAGACAGACATTTAAAAAAGTTTATGGGAAATATTTACAGAACTTAAAAAGCAATGTTCCTTTTAGGATAAATGATATCGAGTTCAACGAACTCTCGAAAGATAAAATTGATTTTTTTCAATTGGATAATTCCGGTCAACGGGGATTTTTTATTTTCAAATGCCAAGTATCTGCATTTCTTTTTATAGGTGAAGTAGAGTTGAACAAAATTAATTCAAAAAAAGAAACAATAAGCTTACTTTTTTTTGAACCACTGTCAAAAACTATTGTCTTCAAGCCTGAAGACATGAATGAGTTAACACAGCATAGCTTCAGAAAAAGTAGCATGTTTGTGGATTACATTAAGAAATAACAAAAAATAATTTTTCAAATACCCAGGATCTTTCATTTACATATACATATGATAGTTCCAATAGACTAACAGGAACAAATACCTCAGATAAGAACTACGAGCTGTTCAATGCTTATGACCCTGACGGAAACTTATTAACATTGGACAGAAACGGCAGCAACGGAAACCCTTTTGGATGATTTCGATTACACTTACTATTCAGGAACGAACAAACTCCAGAGAGTCTACGGCAGAGGGATACAGTACACTTATGACCAAAACGGAAACATGACAACGGACGATCTGAACAGCAATTATGATATTATTTATTATCACAGAAATTTGATCATCGAGCTTAAGAAGTTAGTAATAGATATGCACGGTTCAAGGAATGATCCCACAATCTAACATACTTTTTATTATTATGACGAAACCGGTAACAGAATAAGAAAGATGTCATATAATACTGGTAATGATTCTCTGATAAATGACGTGGTATATTCAAGAGACGTAAGCGGCAGAGAACTGGCGATCTATGAAAACGGAAGCATAGATAAATGGAATTTTTATGGAATGGATAACGCAGGATTCATAGACGGAAATGATAATATCAGATATTATATGAAGGATCATCTCGGATCAGTAAGAGCGGTCACGGATGGAACGGGAAGCGTGGTCAGTTCGCAGGATTATGATGCTTGGGGATATTTACTAGAGAATAGAGTGTATGAAAGTGATGAGAATATATACAAATTCACATCAAAGGAACGGGATGAGGAGAATCAGTATGATTACTTCGGAGCGAGGTATTATGATGCGAGGGTGGGGAGATGGGGACAGGTGGAACCGCTGTTGGATAAATATATTTCCTATTCACCTTATCAGTATGGAATTTTGAATCCCTTAAAAGTTATAGATGTAAATGGTCTTGATGTATTTTTAGCTCTGAGCGGAAATGCATATAGTTCAAGTGGAGAAATTAATGACTTAGAAACGGGAACAGGAAAAACTGTCGAAGCAATTCAAAATTTAATTAATGAATATGGATTGAATGACTTCGATGTTATAGGATTCTATACACCGATAATAGGTAATGAAGTTGTAGATAAAGCAGTGAATTTTATTGTTCAAAATTTACAAAATGAGAATGAAAAAGTCTATTTATATGGATATAGCTTAGGTGGTTTAAAAATATTAGATGTTGCAAATGAATTAAACAATAAAGGAATTAATGTAGAAATATTATTTGATGTAGATCCATCAGGAATAACATTTGAAAAAGAAAAAGAAGTTGCACCAAATGTAAAAACTGCATATTATTGGTATACAAAAGCTAGTGAACAAGATAGAATTAAACTTTCTTCTAAATCCGGAAAAACGAAAATTATTCCTTTTAATGAAACAAATACTGGACATAGAGAAATTGATGAAAAAGTAATAGATTATGTAAAAGAAAAAATTAGAGAAAAAATTAAGGAAAATTAATATGATTATTAAAATAATAAATTATATTCTTTTTGTATTTAATATTTTAAATCTTTTCACTTTTATTAATTCAAATTTTTTTATTTGGAAAATTAGAGATGAGCAAATAATTATAGAGTTTACAATTATTTCAAGTCTACCCATATTTGTGTGGTATTTAATTATGTTCATTAAAAACAAAAAATCAAAATTCCTACTAATAAATTTTCTATTAAGTTTGTTGATATTTTTTTATATCTCATTTTTTTTTATATCAACTTATGAATGGGATACATTTAAGATTTTTTAATTTTTATTTAATCTAAATTAGAATTTACAAAATGAATAACCTCGCCGCAGGCAGCGAGGTATCTTGATTAACTATTTTTATTCTTTCGCCGCAAGCGGCGGGGAATTTAACCCTAAGCGATTAAAAAATATGATATAATTATATTTGTAATTCAATAATAAAATAACCTCTAGAGAGTCACCATTGCCGGCAATCAATTTTCCTATGATGCTAACGGAAATCTCATTCAGGATGCATTCAATAACAACAATGAGATACTCTACGACTACAGAAACCTGATAACAGAGCTTAAGCACCGTTCAATGATCATCGGTGATACAGTGTACCTGACAAAATATTATTATGACGAAGCCGGAAACAGAATAAGAAAAATGACTTACGCATATCTGCAACCTATAACTGAGAGCGAACCGCCTGCCAACTCTGATGTCAGCAATACAAGTAACTGGGCTTTAAGAAACGATGAAGTCTATAGCCGAGACGTTTCCGGAAAAGAAGTGGCGATCTATCAGGATAACTCTTTACTCGAATATCCTACATACGGACTTGATGTGATTGGGAAGATAAAAGACGATGAATTGCATTTTTATCTGAAGGATCATCTTGGCAGTATTCGTGCAACAATCTATGACAATAAACTTATGAGTGCGCAGGATTATGATGCCTGGGGCTATATCTTAGAAGGCAGAACATACGAGAGTGAACAAGGCAAATTCAAGTTCACGGGAAAAGAGAGAGATGAAGAAAGTTTTTATGATTACTTTGGGGCGAGGTATTATGATGCGAAGGTGGGGAGGTGGGGTAGTGAAGATCCACTTGGTAGGAAAAATATATCTCAAAGTCCCTATAATTATGTATTTAATAACCCTTTATTGTTTAAAGATAGAGAAGGAAGAGATGTAGTAGTAGAAGTAGATGGAACGAATATTAAAGTCACTATTAAATTTTATTATACAAAGGAAGGAGAAAGAGGTTTATCAGAAGATAAAATAAAATTATTCGCAAGTTATCTTAAAGAAGCTAAATATTATTGGAACAAGGCTGGTAAAACTGTAGAGTATAAAGGAATTGATTATAATGTAACCTTTGATATCTTATCAGAAGAAGTTAAAACTTTTGAAAACTTAGAAGAGATAAGAAAATCAAGAGACGGAAGTAATGTTGTAAAAAGTATTAATGAGGAAATGTGGGCTGGTGTAAACAAAAATGAATTATTCTTAGGAAACTCTGAAAGACTTGTTAAAAAGCAGTTTACTGGCTCACATGAAATTGGACATTCATTTGGACTTCCTCATCCTGCTGGTTATGATGATGAAGAAGTCGGCCCGTTGATGATAGATGTTATGTCTTATGGAGACAATAGAGAACCACCAAGGGTTATTAATGTGAGGCAATTAATAGATAAAATAAACTTATCTGACAAATCAAAACAAACAATAAATGGAACTCCATAAGCGAAAAATAATAATGGTTAATTCTATTTTGATATTATTTTTACTAATAATTCAAGTTCAGTTTTGTTTTTCAAAAGGAATTGACTCAAGCTTTTATAAAAATATTAGCAGTATATATTACTCATACCTGCCTGATCTTAATTTAGTTAACGATTCCCTTTATTTTAATGGTTACTTGATATTCAAAATATCAAAGAAGCCCGATGAAAGAATTTATAAAACTACAAATAAAACATTTATGTGTGAAATATATTGGGTTAACAATATTGAAAAATTTGAACAAAAATCTGAGCAATATATTTATGTTTCAACTATTCAATCATTGATGGCAGGAAAAATGGCTTATTTAAGCGAAGAAGGCAGGTATGAGAAAACAAGTAGTGTAAAGAAATTTAAAGATTTTTATTATCAATTTGATAGCAGTAAAATCTCGGCATTTTTGAAAAAAAATTTAAGAACTAACATCTTTGCGGATTCGACGTTCTTTTGGAATTATCAAAATAATGACTCAGTTGGTTATTTTATTTTTAAGAATTCATTTGATGCTGCATTGTTAAAAACTACTTTAACATATATAAATGAAGATACAAAGAAAAAAGGAAAAATAAAGAATGCAAAAATATTGATTCCTATTACAGAAGCATATACATTTAAACCTGTTTCAAATACATTTTTAATAAAAAATGGGTTTCGTAAATCAAAGTGGTATCCTCAATTTTAAAAATTGATTTTGTAGTTCACACCGTTGTTTTACAATTAACAAAAGCTCTCGTTCAATTGAGTTAGTTGAATTATTCAGGAACAAACAAGCTCAGAAATTGTCAAAAGCCGGAAAAACTATTCA
The DNA here is from genome assembly GCA_937872315.1 of uncultured Ignavibacteria bacterium. Classification (GTDB taxonomy): domain Bacteria; phylum Bacteroidota; class Ignavibacteria; order Tepidaquicellales; family Tepidaquicellaceae; genus JAGPCH01. The sequence continues at coordinate 5,774 of CALMST010000061.1, forward strand.
GCTACGATGCAAACGGAAGTTTAATTCAAGACGCTCTTAATAATAACAATGAGATGCTTTACGATCACGGGAATCTTATCACCGAGCTCAAACACCGTTCAATGATCATCGGTGATACAGTGTATCTGACAAAATATTACTATGACGAAGCCGGTAACAGGATAAGGAAAATGACTTACGCATATCTGGGTTCAATTTCAGAGAGCGAACCGCCTGCCAACTCTGATGTCAGTAACACAAGTAACTGGGCATTAAGAAACGATGAAGTCTATAGCCGAGACGTTTCCGGAAAAGAAATGGCGATCTATCAGAATAACTCTTTACTCGAATATCCCGCATACGGACTTGATATGATCGGAAAGATAAAAGACGATGAATTGCATTTTTACTTAAAGGATCATCTAGGTAGTATTCGTGCAACAATCTATGACAATAAGCTTATGAGTGCGCAGGACTATGACGCGTGGGGCTATATTCTCGAAGGCAGAACATATGAGAGTGAACAAGGCAAATTCAAGTTCACGGGAAAAGAGAGAGATGAAGAGAGTTTTTATGATTATTTTGGTGCGAGATATTATGATGCGAGGATTGGGAGATGGGGGCAGGTGGAGCCATTGTTGGATAAGTATTTATCTTTTAGCCCATACCAATATTCAATGCTCAATCCGTTATTAATTAAAGACATAAATGGGAAAGATGGGAAAGTTACAATAACGGGTAACAAGGTTTCCTTAGAGGTTAATTTATATTTCGCTATCAATAGTGAAACAAATCCTCAAGGATTAACAGATAAACAAATCAAGGCTATCGGAGAATTTCAACAAAAAATTGAAAATTCTTATTCTGGTAAATTTGAAATTAATGGAAAAAACTATGATGTGACAACAAAATTCAATTTAATTTTAGAAGATAGTTATGAAAATGCAGTATTTACAAGATTTGAGAATGAGGGTTCAAACATAATTGAAAACGCTGGTGCTGATAATGAACTTTTAAGAGAGGCTGATTTTGGCGTTGCAGTTACTAGTGGGTATGATTTAATATTAGCAAGTGGGTCTGCACTAAATCCTGATAGTGATACTGGAGAACATGAACTCACACATCTATTAGGGTTAAAAGGGGATGATCTAAATGATTCTTCAATAGAAAATTATGGCCGTCCTAGGCAGAAACCAAACGGTGAAACTTTTAAAAAGATTTTTGATATTAATAATGTTAATATAAAATCGAACGAAACACAAATTCTGAGAGGATACATAAAATGAAAAATTTTCATTTTAAAGTAAGATATACTTTTTTGTTAGCATTTCTTTATTGTAGCCAGCCTTTTCTATTTGGACAACAAATATTAGTTCCGAAGGATCATATTTTTTTTGATAATTTATTTTTGAAATCCCCTACACTCGATTCAATCGAAACATTTAATGAATCTTTCGACGGATTTTTACTTATTAAGATTGATTCTTCTTATAAAAAAGAATCAGGTATTTTTCGGACCAAGATATTTTGGGCTGATTCATTATCAGCTTTTCAAATGGGTTCATTTATTAATTATTATCCGTTTGTAACCTTGCTAATGGGAAAAAGTGGAGCGTTTCCAGAGGAAGGTAGTTTAGATACACAATCTAGAATTTTTTGCAAGACGTGGTTCTTACTGAACAGATATTCTGATTGTCAAACATTTTTGTATGAAAGTAACGTACTGAATACAAATATATTGAAAGATCAAATCTTGTGGAAATACTTAGACTCTTACTATGTCATATTCGAATGTTTTTTCAATACTGCTATTGGAATTGTGAGAGAGAATGATTTAGAAGCAAAGCAATACAGCAAAATTTTTATTCCAATTTCTCCACTCGGAAAACTAGATTCAGTAGACCAAGAAACTTGTTTCAAGAATAATTTTAAAAATAGTGGAATTAAAGTTAAATTAAGTACTGAATAAGAATTGTTTGTACCGGGTGTAATGCCTTATTTGAAATAATGAAACATACCTTGGCTTTTTATAAATACAAATATTTACGAAATCCCATTTCCTCTTGAAGCATTTCATTATCAATCTTTAACTTTAAAGGACAGAAATACCTATATTCCATTTAGTACATTTTCAAAATCATAAATTAAAAAAGGAGAAATCCCAAAATCTGCATTTGTTAAATCTTTAATAAGACAACCGTAATGAAAAAACTTTATTTATCATTGTTATTCATTAATTTGTTTATAACTATAAACTTTAGGTATAAGTCAATATTCAAATAGTGAAGATTCAATTAAAGCAAATTTGTTTAAAGAGGTTATACGTTATATTCCCGCCGTTGTTGGTGTTCCAAAAAGTTTGCTTGATGTAGTTTGAAGAAGAATAGAGTGAGTG
>CALMST010000062.1 GCA_937872315.1 uncultured Ignavibacteria bacterium
TACTTAATACTTAATACTTAATACTTAATACTTAATACTTAATACTTAATACTCATTTAACAAGCATCATCCTTTTAACAATTCTCTGTAATTCATTCCCTGATTGAAAATCTATTGTGTAAAAATAAATACCGCTGGAAAGATTAACTGTACCGTTATTTGCGGAAAAATTTCTTGAATGGTAACCTGCTGAAAGTTCTTCATTGATCAGAGTATTGACCAGTTTTCCGTTTACATCATATACACTTAATTTAACTTGTCCATTTTCAGGAATTTCAAAATTGATCTTTGTTACAGGGTTAAACGGATTAGGATAATTTTGCGATAAACTGAATTTTGCCGGAACACCTATTTCAACTCTTTCATCCAGCACATGATAAATGTAATTACTGTTAAAATCAATTTGCTTTAATCTGTACATGTAGACACCGGTTTGCAGATCTCTGTCTCTGAATTTATAGGTCTTCAGATTATTTGTCGTTCCATTCCCGGAAAGATGCCCCACCGTTAAGAAAGGAAGAATACTTGGATCATCAATTTTCATGTCTGTAATGTTAATCCTCTGTATTTCGAAGCGATCATTATTGGTTTCACCGACAGTAGTCCAGTCAAGAATAACTTCATTCTTTATAGTTGTCGCAACAAAGTCAGATAACTCCACAGGCAGCAGCGTATAAGCATGAATTGTACCTTTCATAATTTCTGAATTGAAAACAGAAAGATAATTATAATCACCGGAGATTTTCACGATATATGAAAATTCCGTATTGGAGTTATCAAGAATAGCATTCCATGGAATGGCACCTTCCGGAAGTACTGTTCCGGGATAATTACCATCACATGTAACAGAATTAATCTGTGAACCTTTTAATCTCCAGATGACAGTATCACCTACATTAACGTTCACATAAGACGGATCAAAAGAAAGATCTGCAACTGTGATATTCACAATTGCAGATCTGGAATTTCCGGCGTTTAAAATTAACATTAAAACGCTGAGAAATAATATAATTTTTATCGGAGATTTACACTTTCTGAGTTCCATTTTACTTTTATAAAATATTTAAAAACTAAAAATATTATTTCAGTAAAATCAATTTCTTAGTATCGGTAAAGTTTTGGTTATTGCTGCCTGTAAAAGTCAGTCTGTAATAATATACTCCGGAAGTAAGATTTGCACCAGTGAACTCTGAAGAATAAGAACCTCTGTTTAAATTCTGATTTACAAGTCTTGAGACTTCTTTACCCAAAGAATTATATACGGTCAGATTAACAAATCCGGCATCAGCTATATCAAATTTGATTGTTGTACTTGGATTGAACGGATTTGGATAATTTTGTGACAGATTATAACCATCAGCTATGTTAGAAGATACATTTCTTACTGATGTCAGGATATCGCTCCATGATTTACCTGCATTAAAACCATCAACCTGAGTAACAGGTGATGAAGATGCAGTTCCCTGTCTTAAGGCAATTCTGCTGATATTATTGTCAGGTGAAGTACCGGTAACCGGTCCGATAGTTGCTGTTGAAGGTTCGGTAGAAGGTACTCCTGATGAAAATATATATGCAAAACATTCTGCATCGTCAGTTCCGGGATTATACTGATATTTTATAACTACCAGATAAGTTGTTCCAAATGAATATGTATCTGTCGTGTAAACAATCGGTCCTGTACTTTCTGCGGCTTTACTTAATCCGAATTTAAGACCTCCGTCGTCCTGAGCATAAAATCTTGCAGAATAAAATGAAGTACTGTTAGGAGGCAGCAAAGCAAAGAAATAGTTTCCTGCCTGAGCAGAAGTTACATTAACCATAAATGAAACATAAATTGCGCCTGTACTGTCAACTGAAGACATGTCTTTATAAGCATCCTGACCTGATGTCAGAACTGTTGTGGCATTTCCAATATTAGATAATGGATAACCGGTGTAAGTAAGACCTGGTGAAGTGACAGCCAGATAGTTAGTGCTGCCCCCACTGAAAGAAACCCACCCGTGAGCTCCAAGAGAATCACCTGCCGGATAATCAAAATTCTCAGTTAAAAGAGTATTTCCACCACCTGCGCTTGCGGTAAAATTACCCATCATAATGGAAGAATGAGGAGTACACTGATAATTGTATGTACCTGCAACTGTTACTGCATATGAAAATGTCTGATTAGAGCTTGTCATTGGTGAATTCCAAGGCGTTGCTCCGTTTGGAATTGTTACGCTTGTAGTGGTATGACTTCCGTCCACCCATTGCCATTTTACTGTATCACCAACTGTGACGGATAAAGTATTTGGAGTAAACTGAAAACTTGACACGGTCACTACATGTGTTGTAGCCATTGAAACTGAATTTAACAAAAATACCGAGAATAAAATAATTACATAGTTAATAATACCAGATCCTTTTTCAGAATTGTAGAAATTAAATTTCATGATAAATAATTTTAAATTAATAAAGAATTTTAGTTAATAATGAACGAAATATTTGAAGAAAATCTTAAACAAGAACGGATGTCCTGATACTTCTAAATTTTTTTTGTACCGTATGATTTTATATTAATGAAAATAAAATCAATTACCAATACAAAATTTAATTTAGAACAAAAATAGTGAGGCATTTTTAACGCCTCACTATTTTTGAATTTAAAACATTATTTTTATAATGGTGTTACTGAAGAAACAAATATAGAAGCATTGTTATAAACTATCAGAACATCAGAAAGATTAACCTGATCATCACCATTTACATCCGTATTTACATATCCTGACGTGAAAACAGAAGCAGAATTAAGTGTAGAAATAAGATCAGTCAGATCAACAATACCGTCCTGATCTGTATCTCCATTGTAAATAGTATAAACACCTGCATTCAACTGTTGATTATTACCGTAAGCCTGTGAAGCCGCAGATGTAAAATCATAATTTCCTCCTGCTCTTGTTATATTTTCTCCTCCGTTTTTAGACCATGTAGCAATTCCGTTTCTGAACTGCGGGCTTTTTCTGTAAACTACGTCAAAATAATAATTCCCGTCCGGAGCATTATCAAATTCAAAATTACCGGTTAAACTGGCGGAATCAACAACAGATACAGCAGAATCAACTACATTGAAAGGTGAACTGCCGTTTCTTAGATATACAATTACAGTATCGCTTATATTAAGCGTTCCTGAACCAGAATTATATAATCCCTGAACTGCTAATTTGATATTCCATATCGAAGGATTCCATGCACCTGTAACTCTGATACCGTCAACTGTAGCTCCAGGTGTTAATGAACTACCTGATGCACCCTGCCTTAATGCAAATTTTCCAAGGTCAGGTGAAACATCGCTTTGAGTGGTTGAAACTGGACCTACTGTAGGAGATGGCTCTGTTAATGGTAACGCACCACTGAATACAAATAAGCTTACTTCATCATCTGAAGTAGTTCCGGTATTGAATTTATATTTCACTACTACAACGTAAGTTGTTCCTTTTGCATAAATTGAATCGGAATAACTAGCTAAAATAGTTGCATTTGTAGACGATTTACTTATACCAAAAGCAACATTTCCGTTATCGGCGATTCTTGCATATACTCTGCCGAAGTAATTTGAAATGGAATTGGATGGTAAAAATGATGCAAAATAATTTCCAACCGAAGTAGCAGTATCTACTTTTACCATAAAGGAAGCATAAACACTTCCAGATGATATATTGGATGTAAATGGTTTGGAAACGTCCTGTGCTGAAGAAGATGTCAATGTAAGTGTAGTTGCATTTCCAACACCCGATCCGGGATATCCGGGAAACGTCAGACCCGGACTTGTAACGAATAATGCAAATCCGCTTCCTGAAAATGCAGTCCAGCCATGCTGAGTAAGTGAATCACCTGCCTGATAATTAAAATTATCACTTAGTAACTGAGCGAATGATGTTGAAGTAATAAATGCAAAACAAAAAATTAAAATAAGTTTTTTCATTTAAGTAATTTTTTTGATTAATAAATAATGGTAAAATTTTAGGTAAAATTTGGGTTTAGAGTTGTGATAAAAAAGTTTAATACAACTTATGATTTATAGATTAATAAATCAATAATAGAAATAATAACTTTTTGTAAAATTTGTTACACAAAATGTTAATGATTCATTATTTTAATTTATTTCATAAAAAAAACCGGCAGATCTTTCTCTGCCGGTTTTTTTGTTATACCAATTTTATATTGGTCAGTTAATTCTCACATAAAAAAAATATGATAATTTACTTCACTAAAAGCATTTTCTTTGTAGCTGTGAAATTGTCTGATGATATAGTGTAGAAATAAACACCGCTTGTCAGCTGTGAAGCATTGAAATTAACTGAATAATACCCTGCTGCTCTTACTCCGTTTACAAGCGTAGCAACTTCTTTACCTGACATATCATACAATTTCAAACTCACATTTCCGTCATTCGGAAGATCAAAGTTAATTGTTGTGGACGGATTGAAAGGATTCGGATAATTTTGTGATAATGAATAAGTCGAAGGAGTACCAATGTTAACTTCATTATTCAAATTGAAATATTCAAAATTACCGTTGAAATCTATCTGTTTTAATCTGTAACTGTATGAACCAGTAGCTAATCCTCTGTCAGTGAAAGAATAATTATTAACAGTAGATGAAGTTCCGTTACCGTTTACATTTCCTACTTTTGTCCATACATTGTCAGATGATCTCTCGATCTCAAAACCTGAATTATTTAATTCAGAAGCAGTTGACCAGTTTAATGTAACATCCCTGTTTGAAACAGAAGATGTGAAAGATGCTAATTCTACCGGGAGAGTAGTTCCCCAGTCAGTTCCGACCCAGATCTCATCAATGTTCATATCTGCTCCGATAGTTGCAGATCCCTGCCTTAGAGCTAATCTTCCGATATCACCAACATCAGTAGTTGTACTGGTAAGATTTTCAAGAACCGGAGTCGGCTCGATTGAAGGAGGGGCAGAATCGAAAACAAACAAGCTTACAAGGTCATCATTTGTAGTTCCGCTCTGGAATGTATATTTAGCGCAAAGGAGATAGCTTGTGCCGAGTACATATATTGAATCGGTCCATGCTACCGGACTACCTGATATTGCGTTTTTTGTAAGACCAAATGAAAACAAATTTGGATTATTTACAGATTGCCTTGTATAAACTCTACAGGTGTAATTCGTTGTACTTGTGGATGGAAGAAAACCTAAAAAATAATCACCTACTCCGTTTGTATTTCTAGTGGTTGTTACATTTACAATAAAAAAAGCATATAAACTTCCTGAACTTATGTTTGAATTCAACGGATAATAAGCATCCTGACCGGTGCTTCTCATTCTGGCGGCATTTCCAATGCCCGGCATCTGATAATCAGGAAAATTAAGTCCCGGACTTACAACGTCCAAAGCATTTGTTGTTCCTCCGCTAAAAGATGTCCAACCGTGGGAAGTAAGTGAATCCCCAGCAGGATAATCAAAGCTCTCTGTCATCAACTGAGCATTTGAAAATGAAAAAGCAATTACGATTATTACAAAAGTAAATAAATGTTTCAGCATAATATAAATATTTAAATTATTAAAATGTATTTTTCAAAATTAATATAAATCCTAACAAAATCCTAACAATGAAAACAGCCGGAAAGATTTAAATTGAAGATTAATATATTCAAACCGCCAATTTGTCTTACTAAGAGATGTATAAATTAGAACGGGATTTATGACAATAAAAAATGCCGGAAGAAATAATTCCTCCGGCACATATAGTAAAAATTAAATAATCAGAACAGATTATTTGACTAAAAGCATTTTCTTTGTAGCTGTGAAATTATCAGCTGAAATGCTGTAGAAATATACTCCACTTGTTAATTGTGAAGCATTGAAATTAACTGAATAATAACCAGCTGCTCTTACTTCGTTTACAAGAGTAGCAACTTCTTTACCTGACATATCATACAATTTTAAACTTACATTTCCGTCAGTTGGAAGATCAAAGTTTATTGTTGTTGATGGATTGAAAGGATTCGGATAGTTTTGTGATAATGCATAAGCAGATGGTGTTCCGATATTAACTTCATTATTCAAATTGAAATATTCAAAATTACCGTTGAAGTCTACTTGCTTAAGTCTGTAGCTGTATGAACCAGTAGCTAAGTTTCTGTCTGTATATGAATAATTATTAACTATTGAAGATGTTCCGTTTCCGTTAACATTTCCTACTTTTGTCCATACATTGTCAGATGATCTCTCGATCTCAAAACCTGAATTATTTAATTCAGAAGCAGTTGACCAGTTTAAAGTAACGTCTCTGTTTGATACAGTAGAAGTGAATGATGCTAACTCAACAGGAAGAACTGAGTTGTTCCAGGAAGTTTCTGTATAAATACCATCTACTGTAACTGTGAGAGCACTGCCTGCTTGTCTTAAAGCGAATCTATCAATATCAGCCAGATCTGTTGCTGTTCCTCCAACAGGTCCTGCATATGCAGAAACGGGTTCAGTAGCGGGAATAGCACCATCAAATGCATAAAGTGTAACTTCATCATCAGTAGTTGAACCGATATTGAATGTGTATTTTAAAACCAATACATATGTGACACCTGTTGTGAATGTTGCCGGTCCGTAAACTATTGCACCTGAACCTGAAGTTGTTTTGCTGATTCCGAAAGAAATATTTCCTGCTCCGTCATCTTTTACATAGAGTCTACCATTAAACAATGTTGTTGAAGTTGAAGGCAGATATGCTGCAAAATAATCGTCAGTTGTAGGAGCTGTGGTAACATTTATCATCATCGAAGTATAAATACTTCCAGAACTTTGAGAAGAAGTGAATGATTTATATACATCCTGTCTTGAACCGGATCCGTTCACAACCATAGTTGACAGTCCGATTCCAGATCCTGCGTAGTCTGTATAAGTAAGACCGGGACTAGTTACAACTAATGGAACCCCTGTACCCGAAAATGCAACCCAACCATGTTGAGTAAGAGAATCGCCTAAAGTATAATCGAAATTCTCTTCAAGAATCTGTGAATAACCAAATGATGACACCATTAAAAAGCAAACGAGTAAAATTAATTTTTTCATTTTTTTTGATTTGATTTATAAAATAGATTTTGATTTAAATTATGTTACAAAAATAGATATTTTGATTAAATATTCCTAACTGAAATTGTTAACAAAACATTAAGTTTGCTTAAACTGTATTTTTTATTTATGTACAAATATAAAACTGATCCTAACAAAATCCTAACAGATTCAATGTTCAATGTTCAATGTTCAATGTTCAATGTTCAATGTTCAATGTTCAGTG
>CALMST010000063.1 GCA_937872315.1 uncultured Ignavibacteria bacterium
AATTTTTTAAATTAGAATATGCAAACTTTTTGGAACACCAACAACGGCGGGAATTGAAAGTGAGCCCTTTGTTAATTTACCGACGGCGGGGAAAAATTGGTGATGCAATGAATTTTTTATTTATTGAAAGTACAGATCTAACCTAATACATATTCTATATGAAAATTCTAAGTATAATTATTTTATTTTTCAGTTTAGTTAATAATATTTATTCACAATCAGGATGGATAAGACAATATGGAATACCAAACAGTAGTCCTAATTCTGTATTTTTTATAAATCCTGATACCGGATTTGTAGCTGGGAGTAAAGGCATCATTCAAAAAACTATAAATGGTGGACTCAATTGGTTTATTGTTGAAGACGAGACTAATCTCAATATTAGACAGATATATTTCCCTTCAGAAAATAACGGTTATGCAATCGGAGACAGTGGTTTGATAATTAAGACCACAAATGGAGGTGATAAATGGATACGCCAAAAGAGTGGTACTGAAAATATGTTAAGGACTTTAGATTTTGTAAATAACAATACAGGATATATAACTTCTATTTATCAATTACTAAAGACTACGAATGGTGGAAACCATTGGGAAATTCAAAATAATATTGATTCCATTACTGATTATTCTTATGTAGATTTCATAAATCCAAATACAGGGTGGGTATATACGGATAAGGGATTGTATAAAAGTACTAACAGTGAAGTTAATTGGGATTTTCAATATTTGAATGAATTTGGTTATGATATGCTTACTATGTTTTTTGTAAGTGATTCAATAGGGTATATTTCATACAGTGCTGTTGCTATTTCTAACAGTTTATTATATAAAACTGTAAATGGTGGAACAAATTGGAATTTATCTACTGAGGTACCTAATGCTATGGTTTCTATTTTCTTTTATAATAATAGTTATGGATGGTATTCCGGTGCTCAAGATCAGATATATTATACTTCGAATGGTGGTTCTAAATGGACAAGACAAAATGTTCCTATTTCTTCATTTATTATATTTACTTCTAGTTATTTTGTTGATTCTTTGACAGGTTGAGGAGGAACTATCCTAAAAACCACCACCGGCGGTATCCTCACAGGTTTCACAAACACTTCTACAGAAGTTCCTGATAGATATTTTCTTTCTCAGAATTATCCGAACCCGTTCAACCCAAAAACAATTATCAATTATCAATCCGCCGCAGGCGGATCAATGT
>CALMST010000064.1 GCA_937872315.1 uncultured Ignavibacteria bacterium
GTATTTTTTAATTTTAGAGTCTTGGATTACAGTTTCTCGCCGCAGTATTTACAATAGACCGCATCTTCATCCTGATCATCAGCGCCGCAGCCTCGGCATGCCCGTATTCCCTTATGTTTTGATTTGAATGCCTGTGTCATCTCGACTGTCATTATTCCTGTCGGCACTGCTATGATGCCGTAACCCAGGACCATTATTATGACAGAGACGAACTGGCCAAGAATAGTTTGAGGAGTAATATCGCCATAGCCGACAGTAGTTAGTGTCACAATAGCCCAGTAGATGCTTTGGGGAATGCTTGTAAAACCGTTTTCCTCTCCTTCGATCAGATACATCAGCGAACCAAGAATAGTCACGATTGTCATTACCGTAAAAATAAAAATAGTGATCTTTCTCCTGCTGGCTTTCAGCGCCTGAATGAGCAGTTTGCTTTCACCCACATACTGTACAAGTTTAAGTACTCTGAAAATTCTCAAAATACGCAGCAACCGGATTACAACTAAATACTGTCCGCCCGGATAGAAGAGACTAATGTAAGAAGGAAGTATTGCCAGAAGGTCCACTATACCGAAGAAACTTCCGGCATAGAGCAGAGGCTTTGTGACAGAAACAAGTCGAAGAATATATTCAATTGTAAACAAGATTGTAAAAACCCATTCGGCATATATCAGAAACTCACCGTAATCCAGTCTGATCGCCTGAACGCTGTCCAGCATGACAGCAATCACACTTAATATTATGCAAATGATCAGAGTAATATCAAACCATTTCCCCGCCGGAGTGTCGGCTTCAAAGATCACTTCATGGATCTTGTGCCTCCATGGAGTCTGCGGAATTTCCGATTTGTAATCTTTCATTTATTTTGTTAATGTAAAATCAATTCGCCTTTAACTCATATACCCATTCCACACCCGATTCGGGAGTTTTATCCGGAGGAATGATATTACCGGAAGTTTCAATGTCTTTCCACTGAAGCTGACCATTAACTCCGTAAGGAATAAAAGAGATGGTGCCTTTTGAAGGTTCGACACGGATCTCAAAGAAACTCTGAAAGAAAGGAGAATTATTATAATCAAAAGCAGCCGAAAGAAACTCCGCATTGAAAGGCCAGCCTCCGAGATTCTTTGTCCAGTACCATGCCGGAACTTTGAGAATACTATTATTGGCTTCGATCTTATTTATAAGCGGATCGGTTGCGGGATAATGAGCCCATTCTTTTTCCGGCATTTCATCATGCGGTTTCATGGCAGCTCCTATGCTGAGATATGCTCCGCCCCCGCCGTTAACAAAATGGTATAATACATTTTCAGGATCATCATTGAAATTCCGCTCCACATAATATTCAAGATCATGAGTATCCCCGCCCATCACAAGATTCACTTTATAATCTCTGAGCAGCTGATGTATTGCCTGAAAATCCGGATTGAGACTACCCTGATATTCACCTATTGCATAAAACGGGTGACCCATCAGCACCATTGTATATTTTCCCTTTGCAGCTTCAAGAGCTTCTTTCACCCACTTCATCTGATCTTCATCGATCCTTCTCACTACTCCGGTTTCAATAGTTATAAATGCAAATTCATCGGTTTGTATCTGAAAGTAAGGAGATCTCTGAAATCCTGTCGGAACACGGTAATTTTCTCTGAGTCTCGCTGCTTCCTTTATAAGATCGTTTATATGTTCGGGAGTAGAAGCCGATATTTTCAGGTCTGATGCCACCCGCGCAGTCATTGCATCATAAGCGGCTTTGGGTTCAAAGAAGGTTGCAGTGAAACCTTCAAGCGCATCATACCAGTCATGATTTCCCGGGATCGCATAAACAGGTTTATACACACCTTTCATCGGCAGCCAGAATTTGTTTTCATAATCTTTCATTTCACCTGACGGGTATATTATATCCGTAGAAATGATAAGAAATTTCACATCCGGTTTTTCTGATACAATCTGTATCTGATCTTTCAGACAAAGCTGGGATGCATCGCCTTCCCCGGGATCACCAACTACAATAAATGAAAAATCGGAATTTCCGGAAACACCTTCGGGATAGATCCTGAAAGCATCAGTACCCGGCAGTTCATTTACAGATCTTGTAATTGCCATTCTCCATTTATCTGTTCTTGAAGCGGCCCAGCTGTCCCAGATACCCGCAGCCCAGTTCTCGGTGTCAAAATACCAGCTCATTCCGAACACGGGAATAATTGCAGCCAGAATAGCTGCATAAGGCAACCCGGTTTGCATTGCTGTCATAAAAGCCGATTTGAATGAGTAACCGGCATTGCGTATTCTTATTGAAAGTCTCAGTCTGTGTTCGAGATATTTATTAACAATATTTCTGAGCCCGTACTTTTTTCTTTTATCCGGTGGAACCTTCTCCACCCAAGCCCATAGTTTCCTTATAACCGGTCCGGTGACTTTTTTAAATACTGCTCTTAACGGAGTGATGATACCGAATGTAATGATCAGCGCAACAACTATATCTCCGAATAGCGCTATTGCAGGAGACAATAACCCAAGAGATGTTTTGTCAAAACCCATCCTTCCGAGATGTATGATGAAAAGAAGTATAAGAAAAAGAATGATCCATGATTTATCAACAGGATATCTTGCTGATTCTTCTTTACTGATCTTATTTACTGCCGCTTTTACGGATTCTGTATCAGGCAGTCCGAGACTTTTAATCACATCTTCACCGCTTGTTTCGATTTTTCCTTCTTCAGAATGATAAATACTTATCGCGGTACCGAATATTCTCCATGCTCCCGCTATAGATATGATCCACTCTGTGCCAAACCTGTTTGCAAAAATAATTACTGCTATAACGGAAATATTTCCAATCGCCGCAAGTATTTGAAATTTGTAATTTTTTTCTTTTTTAATTTTTCTGAATGCTTCAACGCCGTATCTGATACCGTCAATTAAAAATGAGATGCCAATAAATATGACCAAAGCGGTTCCTATAATAAAAGAAGCATTTATAAGGAGAAGCCCGAATACTATAGTTACAGCAGAACTGAACCATGCAGATCTTCTGTCTTCTTCCGAAACCCGTCTGAATCCGTGAATAATTTCAATAATTGCCGTTAATATAAGTAATATCCCTACTCTGGTTTCAACAGGACCGTCAGGTCATATCGGTGCTATTGCAGACAGAATTCCGAGAACAATCGTAATTGCAATGAAGACATATTTCTGTATTGAAGGAGAAGAATCTCTGCTGTTCATAAGCTTTATAATATTTATTTATAAGTTAATTAGCAGCCTGAATTGTTTAAAAATAATTTAATAAAATATATTTACAATTTATTGTGTAAAACATTTGCTTTTCATAAACTGACAGTCAGGATCTTATAGTATCGTTGGAAACTCAACGATGAAAAAGGAAGTGTTGAATTTTTTTATCAAACCAGATAAATTTTAGCCGGCCTGGATTAAAATGCTTTGCAGACAAAATTTTTTTTGTAAAGAAATATTTTAAGGGGAATTTTTATTTATTAAAAAACTTAATTTTACTTTTAAACGTAAAGATACCTGTTAAAAAAAATTATCTGCCATGAAAAAATTTATTTTTCCGCTTATTGTGTTTTCAATTCTGATAACCGTTCTGTTATTTATACAAAATAAAAAATTAAAGACAGATCTTGCCGCTTCCGGTGACTCTGTTTTATATATGGATGTCTCAGCCGTGAATCTTCCGGTTTCAGCAGTATCCGGTCCTGGAATGGATGTCGGCGCAGCTGACTTTGACGGTGACGGGGATCCCGATATAGTCATAGCCCGTGAGTTTGCTCCCAATAAGCTTCTTCTTAACCAGGGAAACGGAGTTTTTACTGACGGTACTACCGGAAGGCTTCCGCAGTTCAATTATGACAGCGAGGACATCGGCATTGCGGATTTTGACCGGGACGGGGACCTTGATCTGGTATTCGCAAGCGAGGATAATGCCGTTCATGAATTTTATCTGAATGACGGACACGGAGTATTCACTAATTTTAACAACAGACTTCCTAACAGCATTACAAACGGTCTGCTTGTGATCGATCTGAATAATGATAATTATCCCGATCTTATATTCGGAAATTCCGGTCCGGGTAATCCGGCAACTGAAACCGAGGCACGTGTCCTTATTAATAATCAGGATACCACATTCAGGGATGAGACAGCTTTAAGATTTCCGGCAGGCCTGCTGATGGTTCCCCAGGATATAAAGGCAGGAGATATTGATAATGACGGGGATCAGGATCTTATCTTCGGAAATGAAACAGGCAACAGGATACTTATCAATAACGGATCAGGGATCTTTACGGATGAGACTATACAACGACTTCCGCTGCCGGGAAATGAAGAGACGAGAAAGGTTACTTTAGAAGATATAGATAATGATGGTGATCTTGATATGTTTTTTGCTAATGTGCAGTTCAGGCCGGGCATGAATCCGCAGAACCGTCTGCTTATAAATAATGACTCGGGATATTTTACGGATGAGACAAGCGCACGACTTCCGCTTGACAATGAACATACAACAGAAGGAGTATTTATTGATATAGATTTTGATAATGATCCTGATCTTATAACTTCGAATGTATTTGTCAACAGACCGGTTAAAGTATTTTTAAACAACGGTAAGGGAATTTTTGAAGAAAGAACCTCTTCGATATTTCCGCCGGGTGTTGTTGCTGAAGGTCTTGGCATTATTACAGATGATCTGAATATGGACGGATTGAAAGATATATATGTTGTCCACAGAAGATCAGCTCAATCTCTTGGCAGCGACAGGCTCCTTATCCGGAAAGATACTGCAACCGTAGGTATAGGCTCAGTTAATTTAAGTTTACCCGAGAATCCGGAACTGTATCAGAATTACCCGAATCCATTTAACCCGGTTACTGAAGTAGGATTCGGGATATCTGATCCGGGATTTGTAACTTTGAAAGTATATGATATGCCCGGAAATGAATTGGTAACTTTACTAAACGAACCCAGGCCAGCCGGCAGTTATAAAATTAAATTTGACGGAAAAAATTTTTCCAGCGGAATATACTTTTATTCTTTATCGGTTGACGGAAAGCCTGTCGGAACAAAACGAATGGTTTTGATAAAATAGGAATATCCTGCCTCAAAAGGCTATATTTTATGATGGAAATTGCAAAGAAAGTTAATGTAACTTCAAACTGCAACACAATTGAAATTAACTGAAAAAAAATACCGGAACTCTTGCTTTAAAAATGTTATTAACTCTCAGCCTGATTTCGATTATCCTGTTTTTAATAATCTTTGATCAATACAATTTCATAGGATATAATTTTTATTAGTAAAAATTCTGTATTTCTGAATGTAAAGTTTTTTTTCGCTTTTTAAAATAATTCAAATACCTATATTAATTAAACTATAAATACGAGTAAAAAACATTATACTATTTTCATTGATTTGATCTTTCTGAAAAAAATACTGTCTGTCTTAATTATCATTCTTCTTTTTCTTCATACAAATTACCTCGCTGTATATTATTCATTATATAACCTCAATACAGAGCAGTTGACTAAAAGCTGCTGTGAGAAAAAAGTTGATAACTGTAACGCCAAATGCTATCTTGGTAAAAAAATGAACGATGAAGAAAACAAGACCACTAATAATAATTCAACTGCGGCGAATTCAAAATTAAAAATAACCGAGTACGTTGTTATCGATGTTAATATCGATTTAATTTCATTCAGGAAAAGCAAATCATACTCTACAAATTTATTTTTCAATCTTCAGGATTACATCTCGGATATAGACCATCCCCCTCAGTTATAATTTTAAATTATTCAATATTTCAACATAAATTTTCGATCCGCAAATGATCTGTTCAAATTAACCGGTCATTGCAGGTTATTTAATAATTTTTAATTATAAAAATGAAAAACCATTTTGTTATCAAACTATCCTTTTTAATATTATTTACAGGTTTTATATTTTCTTTCAGTTCATGCAGTGATGACTCTGTAACCGCTCCGCCTGTTGTTGAAGTTGTACCCGAACCTGATATGTCTTCATATATGAAGATCGATTCAGGCTATGTATTAGGCGCCAGCGCATATATGAATCTATATGCAAATGATTCTTTGCGAACAGGTTACAATCCTTTATATTTTGTATTACATGATTCGGCAACCGGATTGGTAATGACAGATGCTCATATAACAATTCAGCCTTTGAATCACGGTAATGCCTCTCCGGTTGAAAATCCTGATGAAGACGCACCCGACGGTATCTTCGCAGGAGCCATGGTTTTTACTCAGTCATTTACCGATTCGCCGCTTCACTGGCATCTGACTTTCACGGTTCATAATCACGGAGCACCCGGCGAACCGGAAGGTGAAATTGAATTTTCAACTCCCGTGATCCTGCCGAATCCGGATTTCTTTAAATCCATTGTAATGCCTGACAGCACGGCTTTGTATTTATCAAACATTACTCCGTTCACGCCGGTTGCAGGTTTGAATGATTTTGAATTTCTTATCAGCAGAAATGAACCTCAGCTTTATCCGCCTGACGGTTCATATACAATTGAAATGAATCCTGTATATTTAGCTGACGGTCATACTACCACCGGGAATGTTACTCCGGCCGGAAGCGCAAACGGACATTATAACGGTAAGATAAATTTTGATCAGAGCGGAGCCTGGAGGATCAATCTGATGATCTCCAAGAACGGACATTCGTATTCGACATACTTTGATATGAGTTATTAAAATTTTATGAACCTGACCTGACTGAAATCCGGTCAGGTTAGGTTCATTATACTAAAACACTACAATGAAAAAATTATTAATTTTAATTTATGTGATAACATTTGGTTTTATCTCAGGTTCAGGTTTCAGCTATGCCGGAAATAATCCGAATCACGTTCACTTCAAAAATCCCGAAAAGCTGTCTGATATTTCAGATATATCTGAAACAGGAGACACCGAATGCGATCTCTGCGGATGCTACATGGGTCTCGAACCGAATTTTGACAAGAATCAGATCGGACTCAGATACTATGTATTTAAATTCCATAACGATCCACAGACCGTGGATCCGGATCCGAATTTAGATCATGAAGAGCAATCTGCTACAGGTTCGGATGAATATTATAACAACATCGAACTCTACGGCAGGATCTATATTGATCCGAGAACACGTATTCTTTTCGGTATTCCGTTTTCAATAAATGAAATAGATAATAAATCTCTGAACGGAATGGGAGACATGAGAATACTTGGGCAGTATAATATTTATAACACCGACATTAACAGCGAGACAAATTTCTGGCAAAGATTATTTCTCGGAGGCGGTTTTAAACTGCCAACCGGTGTTTATAATAAGCAGTTGACTTATGGCGTCACCGAACCGCATTTTCAGCCGGGTACGGGGAGTTTTGATTTTCTTTTTACCGGTCTCTGGATCGCCAAGCTTGAGAATGTCGGAATCGGCTGGAGAAATGATCTGGTCTATACGGTAAATACTACAAATAAGAATGATTATAAATTCGCAAACAGATTCAACTGGGCTTCGACTTTCTCTTATGACATTATAACCGAATCACTAAACTTCCTTCCATTTGCGGGAATATATCTTGAAACTGCAAATCCGGATAAATCAAACGGCGAAAATGAACCGGGTTCGGGAGGTACCGTAATAATGGGTACAATGGGAGTCGGCATTACATATAACATGCTTTCTATGGATCTGGATTATCAGCTGCCGATCAGTCAGAATTTTATTGGCATTCAGCCGCAGAATGATTACAGGTTTTTTGCGACCATGGGGTATTCATTTTAATAAAGTTGTAATCCGCCTCGAAGAATCTTTGAAATACAAAACATTTACTGATGTTGAATAAAAATAATCTTGGTCTGTAATGCTGACCGACTAAGAGAAGGTCTCTGAAGAGTAAGGGAGTAGCAGGGACTGCGTCGATAGTATCAGGATTATATCTGTACATAACTTCAGTTGTATATGGTTTCCTTTAGAGATTAATTCCAGGAAATCCGGATTGCAAAACGCTGAGTCCGCCTTTGTTGTGTAAATCAGCAATTAATATTTTTGGATCCGAAAGATTTATCAAATCACCTGTACTAAAAGGAATAGAATAAGATCCTGATTGCGAATATAAACTTCCGCTATGATTGTTCAAAAATATTTTTAACCTGTCAAACGTGTTGACAATAACATCATTCCAGCCGTCCTTATCAAAGTCTGCAAATGAAATGTTTCGTGTTTCTGCTTCTCCTGAATTTATTTAACCGGCAGTATTATCAATAATAGTTCAGTTATTTAAAAATAATTTAATTCCCTGAGTTATTGAACAAGTCAGCAAATCATTATACCCGTCATTATTTACATCGCCTATTGCGAACTCGGTTATAGATGTTAAATTATCAATTGAATAGGATGACGAGATTCCATTATTATTGTCATTTTTGAAAATAATAATTGAATTACCTTTCGCATTACAATTTCAACCCTGTTGTTTGTTGTTGAATTTATGGTTGCATAAGGTTCAATCCAGCTCGAAACTTGAGCCATTACGAATTTGACATTATTTCCGCTTGCTCCCGACATTTTAAAAACAGGTATAGTATCAAGTTCACTGGATGTACCCAATCCTTATTATTAGTGTCAGTGATTTCGCTTCTTCCGGCAACTATAAAATTTCCAAACTTATCCATAGCCGATTTATCAGCATTATTATTTGAACGCGAAGTAGGATTATAAATTCGGAGCCACTCTTGCGTCACTTGTGCATTGGTATAAATTGGATAAAGTAATTAATAAAATCACGGAAAATTGTGTAAAGAAAATAAAAGAGATTAGAATGAAAATTAATATCTTCATATTTGTTCAAAAAAAAATTAAAGTGCGTTTAAAATTTTCAATAAATATTTCTCAATTATTTCTTTTCGAGGCGAGAAATATCCTTCCTGAGATTTAGCAAAATATCACCCCCCCCCCTTATAATAATGTCAAGTTAATATTACTGTAACACGAAATTTGGTATTGGTAGTAATAAAGTTGCACGTTAGTCCAATCTCATTAAGGATTGAGTGATCTTTTGAACCCGGCGGAGAAAATGAAATAAGAGTCAGGATTTAACTGCTGTGACTGTCAGACAGTTAATTTCATTGCTAATCACTGTCATTATCTTTATTTTTGTTCAAAAAAATTCCCTGAATGGCAAAAGGCTTTAATGTTTTATTCGTAACCAGTGAAGTTTTCCCTTATTCAAAAACCGGCGGTTTAGCTGACATTTCAAATTCTCTCCCTCAAGCTCTTAATTCTCTAGGAAATGACGTCAGGATCATAAGTCCTAAATATGGTCAGTTGGATGAAAGACGGCTTCAGATTCATGAGATCAAAAGACTCAAGGATCTTAAAATTGATGTTAACGGTAAAGAAGCTAAGTTCAGCATTAAGTCTTCTTTTATCCACGGCAAAAATACCAAGGCGCAGATGTATCTGATGGAGAGTCAGGATTATTTCAAGAATAAAGGGATATATCAGAACTCAATTACAAAGAAAGACTTTCCGAATAATGACGAAAGATATCTTTTTTTCTGCAAAGCAGTGATCGAAATTCTAGAGATACTGCAATGGAGACCTGATGTGATACATTGTAATGACTGGCAGACAGGACTGATTCCCGCACTTCTTAAGACAGTACACAATACCAATTCATACATGGACGGGATCAAGACTGTATTTACAATACATAATCTTGCTTATCAGGGTAACTTCCCAAAAACCAGTTTTAAGAAAACCGGTTTGCCCGATTCCGTATTAACCGAAAAAGGCGGATTGCATTTCGGTCAGTTCAGTTATCTGAAGACAGGTCTTAATTATGCCGATAAGATCTCAACGGTAAGTCAGAAGTATGCCGAAGAGATCAGAACAGATAAAGAATACGGCTGTGGTCTTGAAGATGTGCTTAACGCAAGAAAGAAAGATCTCGTCGGTATTCTTAACGGAATTGATTATTCAATATGGAATCCGACTGTTGATAAACTGATCCCGTACAGATATACTTTTCAGGAGATCCCTCTGAAATATGAAAATAAGAGAGAGCTTTTGGAAGGATATAAAATTGAGTATAATGAAGATACACCTTTGATCGGTGTAATCAGCAGACTTGTCGATCAGAAAGGGTTTGATCTTATAGAGAAGATCCTTCCTGAACTAATGAAGCTTGACGTGCAGATGATAATACTCGGAGCAGGTGAAGAAAAGCATCAGAAATTTTTAAAGAAAGCCGAGAAAAAATATAAAAAGAAACTGGCAGTTCACATAGGATTTGATGAGACACTTGCGCATAAGATAGAAGCAGCGGCAGATATGTTCCTGATGCCTTCTAAATATGAACCATGCGGATTAAATCAGATGTACAGTCTGAGATACGGAACTGTTCCTATTGTAAGAAATACAGGCGGACTATCCGATACTATCATTGATTATAAAAAACCAAAAGGTAACGGATTCCTGTTTGAAAAGTATGATCCGAAAGAACTTCTCAGCACAATTAAGACAGCGCTTGATCTGTTTCAGGATAAGGTTAAATGGATAAAGATCGCGAGACAGGGTATGTCACTGGATTTTTCCTGGAAAGTCTCAGCTTTGAAATACATGAAGCTTTATAAAGCCGTTGCGAAAAAGAAATCCTGAGTATATTTTCAGCTATTATATAAAATGAACAAGGCGGTTTTTCTTGACAGGGACGGTACTATAAATGAAGAAGTAAATTATTTAAGCAATTCAGAAGATCTGAAATTATATCCAAATACTATTACGGCGCTGCAAACTTTTAAAAGTCTTGGTTTTCTGAATATTATTATTACTAATCAGTCCGGCATAGCCCGCGGATATTTCTCCGAAGAAGACTTAAGTAAAATTCATTCTGATCTGAAAAACCTTCTCACCGATGATAAAACCGGAATAGCTTTGATAGATGATATTTATTATTCCCCGTATCATCCGGATGGGATCATTGAGAAATATAAGTTGCACAGTGAAGACAGAAAACCTGAAACCGGTATGATCCGTAAAGCCGTTAATAAGTTCGGTATAAATTCCCGGGAATCATTTTTTATAGGTGACAGTTTTGCCGATATGCAATGCGCAGAAAATGCAGGTCTGAAAAAAATACTTGTCAAAACGGGATACGGTGAAAAGGATCATGAAAGATGTAGAGAAGCAGGGATAGATATTGACTATTTTGCAGATGACCTGTATGATGCATCGAAGCACATTAAAAATTCTTTAACAACCTAAACAAGTAAATAAGATTATTTTAAATTTAATGACACTGATAAAAAAATATTCATTTGGAATAATATTTCTTTTAATATTATCAAATGTTTTTATAAGTTGTGAAGATGATCCGACATCAGTCGGAATTACTTTTATAGATCCCGATGATACCACCACCACACGTGTTCTTGATTCGCAGATCGATACAATGGAGATCACGGCGGACAATTATTCATACTACATTAACACATATACCTCCGGCAGTTTTATGATAGGTAATTATCAGAATTACACATCCAAGTCCATGCTTAAATTTGTTGAGGTCAGCCCTGATTATGACAGTTCAAAAATAATTTCCGCTGTCCTTACGCTCAGATATAACGGTTACTACTTTCAGCAGGATAAAGGTCTTACTTCATTTGATATTTATAAAATGACCAGTGATTTTAATTATCCTGATGTTAATTATGACTCCGTAACTTCTTCTGATTATGGAAATGTATCTCAGGGAAGTTATCTCGGAACACCTTCTGACACTCAGCAGATTAATATTCCGTTGAATAATTCACTTGCGGGCGAATGGCTCGAATATGCAGCTGATACAAGCTATCAGTTCAAAAATTACGGATTAATGCTTTTACCTAATGCCTCCTCAAATACTATAAAGGGTTTTTATTCATTTGTTAATACTACCGAACTTATACCTTTCGTTACAATAATATTAACAAAAAACGGAGTGCAGGATACTGTAACCTTGAATATTTCAGAACAGGTGTCATTGACTAATGCGCCATTGTCTGTAGTGCCTGCAGACAGGTTTGCATTACAGACCGGAATAGCATTCAGGAATGTTCTGAATTTTGATCTTTCAAAACTTCCGCCGAATGTGATTATCAATAACGTACATTTTACTTTTACACTGGATTCAAAAAATTCCTTTATTTCTCCTGATGTCGACAGGAGAATTACAATAGGCGCGGTTATTGACAGTACAACGAACACAGACAGCTTATTCATTGCAGTATCACCTATAGATTCCGTAAATTATATTGCAAGTTCAACAAATCTTAACGGTATTTTCCAGAGATGGAACACGGGTTCGTTGCCTAATCTCGGACTCTCAATGAGAACTATAACTGAAAGCACTAATCTTGATTACTTTGTATTTTATTCCCCGACCTATTCAGACGCTTCATTAGTTCCGAGAATCAGAATAACATATACGCCAAGACAACAATGACAATGATTAAAAAAATAATTTTAGTTTTAATATTAACCATAATTCTGGGTAGCGGAAAAGTTTACTCTCAGGAGATACTGACATCGGGTTCTCCTTATTCTGTCTTTGGCATTGGTGATCAGAATTACTTTACCAGTGTTAGAACTTTTTCCATGGGTATTCAGGGTATCTCACTTTTCGGAAACTATGTAAATACTCTTAATCCTGCAACACTCACCCAAATGAGATCTACTCTGATCACAGTTACAGGCAATTACGGATTTTTAAATTCATCAAATAATATTTCCGAGAATCAGAATTCCGGAGGTAACTTTCTTGGGTTTAACATAGGTATTCCTTTTGATCAGACAAACGGATGGGTTATGTCTTTAGGCTTTAATTCTGAGAGCTTAATGAACTACAGAGTTAAGGTGGAGGGCAATACAGGATATCAGCAATTTAACCAATTCTATGCAGGTAAAGGCGGTCTTTCCAGGATCAATGCCGGAATGAGCTATAATTTGCTGAGGATGATAAGCATAGGTGTGGAATACAACTATTCATTTGGTGAACTCAAGCAGCAGAATTTTATAAATTTCAATAATTCTTCTTATACAAATACCAATGTAAAATCTGAAATTGATTTCAGAAAATCATTTTTTAAAGGCGGAATAATATTTGAAGTCGGTAAGATTTTCAGGAGTTTTACTTTAAGGGATTTTGATCTCGGATTTGTATTTCAGTCAGGTATTAATTTAAGTTCTACTCAGGATGGAATATTCGGAAATGCGCTGGGAGCTGATACAATACAACTTAATAATGGTACTTTAAATGTTCCGGATCAGTTCGGACTTGGTTTAACAAATATTTTCAATAACAAATATCTTGTAAGCGCAGATGTTTTGTACCAGGACTGGAGCCAATACACAGAGTTTGGCATGACAGTACCGCAGCTTAAAAAATCTTACAGAGCCGGTCTGGGTATTGAAATATTACCGACTCCCAATAAACCGGGTTTCTTTCAGAAGATGACATACAGACTCGGCGGATTTTATGAAAACGGAAAAATTCAGTTGTCCGGTCAGGATATAAATAGTTTCGGATTCAGAGCAGGAGTTAACATTCCTCTGAGCAATTTTAATTCAATTGATCTCGGAGTGAATTATTCCATACGCGGTACAAATGATAATAATCTTATTAAGGATCAGTTTCTTAATTTCACAATGGGTGTGAATTTCGGAGAGTTATGGTTTATCAGACCTAAAGAGGAAGACCAGTAATTTTGATTTGCGATTTTTGATCTGTGATTTTTTAAATATGTCTGAACCTTGATCTTCATTCCTTCCCAAGCCCGGCTTTGGAAGTATATTATACGGGAACATTAGTATTTTTTTTACAATCTTTATATTTTTTATATCATGAATACAATCACACACGATCTTGCCGGTTATGATCCGGAGATTTTTGAGACAATAAAAAAAGAAACGCGCAGACAGGCTGAAAAGCTTGAGCTTATTGCATCAGAGAACTTTGTTTCCCATGCAGTCATACAGGCTCTTGGATCTGTTCTCACCAATAAATATGCTGAAGGATATCCGGCAAAGAGATATTACGGCGGTTGTGAATATGTAGATATTGCGGAAAATCTTGCAAGAGACAGGGCAAAGGAATTATTCGGAGCTGAGTATGTGAACGTTCAGCCTCATTCCGGTTCTCAGGCAAACATGGCAGTGTATTTCACACTCGTAAAACCAGGCGATAAGATAATGGGCATGGATCTTTCTCACGGAGGACATCTTACACACGGCTCACCGGTAAATTTTTCAGGACAGCTTTATGATTTCACTCAGTACGGAATTAACCCGGAAACTGAAATGCTTGATTACGATCTCATCGAACAGGTTGCAATCAAAGAAAAGCCAAAGATGATCACTGTGGGCGCCAGCGCATATTCACGAAATATTGATTATAAAAAATTCAGAGAGATCGCTGATAAGATAAACGCATTTTTATTTGCAGATATAGCTCATCCTGCAGGACTCATTGCAAAGAAATTATTAAATGATCCTGTACCTCATTGTCATATTGTCGCTACAACAACTCATAAAACCTTAAGAGGTCCGAGAGGCGGGATGATCATGATTGGAAAAGATTTTGAAAATCCTTTTGGCAAAGTTGCGCCGAAATCAGGAAGAGTAAAGATGATGAGCGAACTCATTGACTCGATGGTAATGCCCGGAATTCAGGGTGGTCCGCTTATGCATGTAATAGCAGCTAAAGCTGTCGCATTCAGGGAGGCACTGGAAGAAGATTTTCTTGTATATGCAAAGCAGGTTATAAAAAATGCACAGGCGCTTTCAAGTAAACTGATATCCTATGATTATAAAGTTATCTCAGGCGGTACAGATAATCATCTTATGCTTATCGATCTCAGGAATAAGAACGTTTCCGGAAAGGCTGCAGAAGAAGCTCTTGATTCGATCGGAATTACCTGTAATAAAAATTCAGTTCCTTACGATGACAAAAGTCCTCTCGTAACAAGCGGAATCAGATTAGGCACACCTGCTCTGACAACCCGCGGAATGAAAGAAGCTGAGATGGAAATTATAGCTGATCTTATTAACAAAGTCATTACCAATCATAAAGATGAGAATGTGAAAAAAGAAGTAAGCAATGAAGTCAGTGAACTTACTTCCCGGTTCAAACTTTATGATGATCTGAAAATAGGATAATTAAAAATTCTGTTTGCTGAATTATGATCTCTGATATAAAAGAAATAAAAGATAACGAGAATAATCATACAGATCCTGAATCAGAAAACGAAATCAATTCAGTTAATTCAGATGATGAAAGTGAAATGACCTTTCTCGAACATCTGGAGGAATTCCGATGGAGACTGATCAGATCAGCAATTGGCGTAGTTATCGGAGGTATAATAGTCGGAATATTCATTACCTGGATAATGGATAACATATTGCTGCTTCCTGCTCAACAGACGACACCGCCTTTAAAGCTTCAGAACATAAAGCCTTTCGGACAGTTTTCATTATATATGGAAGTAATAATCGTCGGAGGTATAATTCTCAGCATTCCTAATATAATTTATCAGTTCTGGAAATTCATCGAACCGGCTTTAAAACCATCTGAGAGTAAATACATAAAGAGCATTGTTATATATTCGAGCATTTGTTTTCTTTCGGGTATAGTATTTGCATATTTTGTAATGCTCCCGACTGCTCTTGAGTTCTTTGCAAATTTCGGTTCGTCAGTTATTGATAATATTATTGCAGTGGATGAATATTTCAGTTTCATAATTTCGACAATGCTGGCAGCAGGACTGGTATTCGAACTTCCGATGGTTTCTTTCTTTCTTTCAAAAATCGGGATTCTCAAACCTGAATTCATGAAAAAATACAGGAAACATGCTATAGTATTAATTTTGCTTATTGCCGGAATTCTTACACCAAGTCCTGATATTACAAGTCAGCTTCTGTTAGCCGGACCGCTTTTTGTTCTATACGAAGTTAGTATAATTATTTGCAAAATATCACAGAAGAAGACAGCTAAATAAATTTTACAAGTTTGAATTTAAAAAAAATATCCGCACCGATCATTTCCGAACTGACTGCCTTTGAAAAGCAGTTTTCGAGTGTACTCAAATCCAAAGTTGCGCTGATTGATCTCATCACAAAATATATTTTAAAACAAAAAGGAAAACAGATCCGTCCGATACTTGTGCTGCTATCAGCTAAACTCTGCGGCGAAATAAACCCAAGAACATACACTGCAGCAAATTTAGTGGAGCTTTTACATACTGCAACTCTCATTCACGATGACGTTGTAGATGAAGCAAAGACACGGAGAGGCATAGCTTCCATAAACGCAGTATGGAAAAACAAAGCATCTGTACTTATTGGAGATTACCTCTTATCCAAAGGTTTGCTCATTTCACTCGAGAACAATGAATATGATTTTCTTCAGCTGACTTCCGAAGCCGTGAGAAGAATGTCGGAAGGCGAACTTCTTCAGATACAAAAGGCAAGAAATTTTGACGCTTCAGAGGAAACCTATTTTAAAGTAATTTCTGATAAGACCGCTTCACTTATCAAAACCTGCTGCAAACTCGGAGCTCTCAGCACGGCAAAGAACAAATCCGATGTGGAAAAGCTCGGTGTCTTTGGAGAGAATATCGGAATTGCATTCCAGCTCAGAGATGACATTCTCGATTACACCGGCAGAAAAAAACTTCTCGGCAAATCCACAGGAAATGATCTCAAAGAAAAAAAATTCACACTACCGCTTATAGTCTCACTCCGAAATGCTCCGAAAAAAGAGTCCGCACAGATAATGAAACTTATTAAAAGTGACCGTACAAAAAAATTTGATGAAGTATTTGAGTTTGTAATAAAATACGGAGGTGTTGAATATTCCGAAAAGAAAGTTGAAGAATATTCTAAAGAAGCAATAAAATCACTCAATGATTTTAGAGACAGTGAAGTAAAAGAATCGCTGCTGGAATTTGTCAAATTCGTCAGCACCAGAGAACATTAACCACTTTACCTTTTTAACCGCATAGGAACATAGAGCACATAGGTTTGCCTTTATATTATTTATATGGGAATTTATTTATAAATTCAGTTTTGAAAAATATTAACGACTGATATATTGCCGCAGAAACTCAGAGCACTGAGAGAACTTTATACTATTTACCTTTTTATCCACATTGGAACATATAGCACATAGGTTTGCCTTTATATTATTTATATGGGAATTTATTTATAAATTCAGTTTTGAAAAATATTAACGACTGATATATTGCCGCAGAAACTCAGAGCACCAGAGAACATTATACTATTTACCTTTTTATCCACATAGGAACATAGGGCACATAGGTTTGCCTTTATATTATTTATTTGGGAATTTATTTATAAATTCAGTTTGGAAAATATTAACGACTGATATATTGCCGCAGAAACTCAGAGCACTGAGAGAACATTATACTATTTACCTTTTTATCCACATAGGAACATAGAGAACATAGGTTTGCCTTTATATTATTTATATGGGAATTTATTTATAAATTCAGTTTGGTTTGAAGTGGTTCAGCTCATTTCTAGCATTCTCTCCAGCGGCTTTAATGCTCTTTTCATAATGTCAGCATCAAGTGTGATCTCAGGTGTTTTGTCGCGCATACATAGATAAAGTTTTTCTAATGTGTTGAGCTTCATATACGGGCATTCGTTACAGTTGCAGCTGTTCTCGGGCGGTGCGGGGATGAATTTTTTCCCGGGATTCTTGATAAGCATTTGATGTATGATACCGGGTTCGGTGGCGACTATGAATTCGTTTGATTCAGACTCAGATACAAAGTTCAGAAGTCCGCTTGTAGAACCGATATAATCCGCATTATTTAATACTGCCTCTTCACATTCGGGATGTGCTATGATCAACGCTCCGGGGTTTTGAAATTTTAATTGTGTGATCTTCTTTTCGCTGAATGTCTCATGAACTATACAAGCTCCCTGCCACAGCAGCATTTCTCTTCCGGATTTTTTCATAACATATCTTCCGAGATTCCTGTCAGGTGCAAACATGATCTTCTGCTCTTTCGGGATCTGATCGACTATCTTCACGGCATTGGATGAAGTGCAGATAATATCAGACATTGCTTTTACGTCCGCTGAACAGTTGATATAACTTATAAGAAGATGATCAGGATTCTGATCCTTGAATTTTTGAAGTAATGGAGCGGGGCAACCTTCGGCAAGAGAACATCCGGCATCGAGATCCGGAAGCAGCACAAGCTTATGAGGATTCAGTATCTTGGCTGTCTCCGCCATGAAATGAACTCCTGCAAAGACAATCACATCAGCATCCGTTCTTGCTGCCTGCTGTGAAAGCTGCAGACTGTCTCCAATAAAATCAGAAAGATCCTGAATCTCGGATTCCTGATAATAATGCGCCAGAATGACAGCGTTCATTTCTTTTTTTAATTTTCTGATCCCGGCTTCGAGATCGAGTGACAGATCAATTGGTCTGATCCCTTTTATATTAAGGGAAGTTTCTGATAATGTGCCGGTTGGGTTGCTCATATATTTTTTCTGTTTTCAATAAATGTATAATGTAAAATAAAAAGAATAATTTGTTTTTGAAAGGTTAGAGAAAAAGCTTTGAAGATATTATTTAATTTCCTCCTATCATTACCACTTCCTTTACTTTTATTTTTTAACATTGAACATTTAAATTTAAACACAAAAGAGTATTGTCCTTCCTTCCTGGAGCAGGA
>CALMST010000065.1 GCA_937872315.1 uncultured Ignavibacteria bacterium
TAAAAAGGTCGAGTCATATATGCCCGTTGTATCATCAGTATTGTTTATGCTTGTTACTTTGTCTGCCTCCATTTTTTATTTCCGGAAAAAGGATTATTAATATCTGAGAAAAATGAAGCTATGAGAAATTCTGCGCTGGTATTTATTTTTTTATTTATTCTTTCAGTCTGTGGCTGCAACATTAAACCGGTTGCAGAGCCTCTTCCCATTTCTGTTACCTCTAACCTGAGTCTGCTGCAGGAAAACCCCCAGTTTGTCATGTATCTTAATTTTAAGAACATGAGGCATACGGATTTCTGGAAAAAAAATATTTCGGATTCACTTCTCAATGCCGAAAAGACTTTCGGCA
The DNA here is from genome assembly GCA_937872315.1 of uncultured Ignavibacteria bacterium. Classification (GTDB taxonomy): domain Bacteria; phylum Bacteroidota; class Ignavibacteria; order Tepidaquicellales; family Tepidaquicellaceae; genus JAGPCH01. The sequence continues at coordinate 350 of CALMST010000065.1, forward strand.
GTCTGCTGAATACTTTCAAAGAAGCTACAGGCGCATCTATCTCAGACGGAATAGATGAGTTGTATTATTCAAACTCCTGGTTCGGCGAAAACGCAATCGTTCTGAAAGGAGTTTTTAAAAGAGAGAAACTTGATGCATATATTGAAACAGACAGTATTTTCTCTTTGACCAAGTTCACCGACGGAACAAAGATCTACATCAAAAATGATAATGGTCTTTATTTTTATTTCAGGGATGATTACACAATCTGTGCAAGCAATTATTTGAAGCAGATCGATGAAATGATGCAGGTGAATGATACTGTTAAAAGCGGACTTCTTTTGAATCAGGAAGCTTACAATTCCATTGAAAATATCATATACAAGGAGAATCTCTGGATGGTAACTACCGAGAAAGTCTTTATCCGCGGGATCTTTCAGAATTTTCTTGAATCCACTTCTGACAGAGTTATCGATATGGAAGATACTACCGGTAATGAAGGAGATTCAGTTTTAGCTGATGAAAAGCCAAATATTGTTAATCTATATAAAAGACTTAACTCGGTTTCCTTCTCCGCCAAAATGGATGAGGAATTGAAATTCCTGATACAGGGCGAATGCATAAACACTGAATCTTCGAAATATCTGAAAAGTCTGATAAGCGGGCTTATTACGGTTGGCAAATTAAAATCAGCCGGGAAGAAAAATCAGAATGCGGAAAATTTGCTTGATAAGATCAAACTGGACAGATATGATTCTTCCGTCTTTATAGAGTTGTCAATAAATGAAAAGACACTTACCGATTTAAAAAAAATAGAACTGATGAATGAACCGGGCACAGAATAAATGATCCGCATTAATTATTTGTCTTCTGCCAGAAATTTTTCTATAAGCATTACATCTTCTTCACTCCCAATAAATAAAGGAGTTCTCTGATGAAGACTTTCAGGTTCTATTTCCATGATCCTTTTTTTACCATTACTGCTTCTGCCACCGGCCTGTTCAACAATAAAACTCAACGGATTTGCTTCATACATCAGCCGGAGTTTCCCGTTTTTGTTTTTAGCATCAGGCGGATACATGAAAACCCCGCCATATAACAGATTTCTGTGAAAGTCCGCAACGAGCGAACCGACATACCGTGAACTAAATGGTCTTAAAGTATCAGGATCATTTTCTTTTATATATGAAATATATTTTTTCATGCCATCAGACCAATTGCAATAATTACCCTCGTTCACTGAATATGTTTTTGATCTTTTCGGGATCTTAATGTTTTCATTGGACAGAAGAAACTCGCCTACTGAAGGATCCAGCGTAAATCCGTGTACACCTTCATTATTAGTGTACACCAGCACTGTACTGGAACCGTAAATCACATAACCTGCTGCCACCTGCTCGACTCCCCTCTGCAAACAATCTTCCAGGGATCCAGGGCCTGAATTACTGACTCTTTTGTAAACTGAAAAGATAGTTCCGATCGAAACATTGACATCTATATTTGATGAACCGTCAAGCGGATCGAAATGACAGATATATTTATTTGTTAGATAGTTGCTGTCTGAATATTTATCCTCAATTGGTAAAAAATTTTCCTCCTCTTCTGAACATACGGCGCAGGTGTGCCCTCCCTGCTTCATCACATGAGTAAGTACGTCATTTGCAAATACATCAAGTTTTTTAACCTGCTCGCCCTGCACATTTTCCTCACCCGTAAATCCAAGTATGTCGATGAGTCCGGCTCTGTTTACTTCAAGCGATATTACTTTACAGGCAAGCGCTATATCAGCCAGAAGATCAGAAAGCTGACCGGTAGCATCAGGAAATTTTCTTTCCTGATCAATTATGTGTCTGTAAAATGTTGTAAATTTATTATTTACCATGTTTTATTTTGATGAACTGAATAATATTTTCTCTCAAATTAAAAAACGTTTCAAAATTCTTAACTTCGCAGATTTGTTTTCACCATAAAATGAAAATTTCTCATTTCCTGATTTATTTGTGGATCTCAAAACCTTCGTCATTCCATGCAATTATACCGCCTTCAAGATTATAAACTTCATCAAATCCCAGATCCCGCATAAGAAACATTGTCTGCCTGCTTCTGTTTCCGGATCGGCAATAGACAAGATATCTTTCCCTCTTATCGAGTTCATCAATGCTAGCTTCAAAACTTCCGTGGTAAAAATCTATATTTGATGCATCTTTAATATGTCCTAATTTGAATTCCTCTTCCGTTCTGACATCAAGCAGCACGAATGAATTTTCTTCGAAAAATTTTTTGAATTCTTTTGTGTCAATATCTTTGTGTTTCATAATAATTTATTTTTTGATCTTATAATAACTATTAAAAATGTATGTTTTAAAATGAATTTAATTCCCTGATGATTATATATATTCCCATTATAAGTACAAACCAGCCGAAAGATTTTTTTATGCTTTTTCCTGAAATAAATTTTGTAAGATAACTCCCGAGAAAAATTCCGGCAATCGCAAACCCCAGAAATACAATCAGAAGTTTCCAGTCAATAATATATTCACCCATAAGATCACCTGCAAATCCGGTTAGTGAATTTATTGCGATGATAAGCAGTGAAGTCCCAACTGCTGCTTTCACGGGAACTTTGGCAAAAAATACCAATGCAGGTACTATTAAAAATCCACCGCCCGCACCCACAAGCCCTGTTACTACACCGACAAATAACCCGTAAAAAACAAGTGTGAATATCTCTTTCCCGGTCATTTCACTTCCAGTTTCCTTTTCCTTAACATTCCCGAAGATCATTGAGATCGATGACAGAAGCATTATTATAGCAAAGAAAAAAAGAACAAAATGATTTTTAGTTAAAACAAACTCCCCGCTACTGTATAATATGTCAGGTATTGAAGGAAGTAAAAATTTTCTCGTCATAAATATCGAGATAAGAGATGGTATTGCAAATGCAAGACTGGTTTTGAAACTCACCAGGCCGTTCTTAACATAAGAAAATGAACCTATCAATGTAGTCGTACCTACTATGAATAAAGAATAAACCGTAGCCAGTACCGGATCAATATCCATCAGATAAACCATTATCGGAACCGTAAGTATCGCTCCGCCTGCTCCGATAAGTCCTAAAACAAGTCCTACAAATATTGCTGCTATATAACCGGCAATTTCCATTATCAGGTAAAATATTTTTTAAATTCTTCTATCTCTTTTTTATTCATACTATCAGGTTTTTCATTCAGATCATAGAGATAATTTTGATTAATATTTTTTCCTGAAGTAACGTTTTGCTTTTTGCTTAAATCATTCAGAAAATTTTCAGAACTTTTTACCTTACATCCGCAGACTCTTGCAAGCCCTGTTATACCATTATCTGAGCTAACTATCGTGAGCTTCTTTACATCTTTGAAAGTTTCAATTCTTTTTCTGATAATCTCATCAGCGGTTTTGTTGCCTGAATATTCTACCGAATTGTCTCCGCTTTTTCCATGACCGTCAAAGACAAAAAAAACCTTCTCATCTCTGTTTAATCCTGCTTTTACTTTCTCAACCAAAGCAAGCTGCGCTGATTCTTTATCTTTAATAAAAAGCGCTTTCAACTGAATGTCTTTATGGATCACATTATTTGCATCAATTATAATCGTTTTCATTTTTTTTACCTGTAAGTCTCTTTTACTTTTCGACTCTGATATTTTTTATTTTACAATCTGAATAAAACCTATACCAATCTCAGCCTCTGCTCACTCACTCTTTAAAACGTTACAAACTTTTATTACGGCCTGATCCTGTTTGGTCTTCTTGCAAAAGGAATAGCCTCTCTTATGTGATCAAGATTACAGATCCAGTTTACGGTTCTTTCGATTCCTAATCCAAAGCCCGAATGCGGAACACTTCCGAATCTTCTCAGATCAAGATACCATTGAAATTCTTCAAGCGGAAGATTATGCTCTTTGATACGTTTTTCAAGTTCATCGAAATTATCTTCCCTCTGAGAACCGCCGATGATCTCTCCGAAACCTTCCGGAGCAAGCACATCAACTCCTAAAGCGATTTTAGGATTTTCCGGATCACGTTTCATATAAAATGATTTCGCTTCTGCCGGCCATCTGTGAACCATCACTGGCTTATCAAACTCCTCAACAATGGCTTCCTCCTGCGGCGCGCCAAAATCTTCTCCCCATGGAAATGGTCTGATCTGCTCTTCACCTTTTTCTGTCATTCTGATCAGCGGTATGTCTTTTTTATTTAGGATCTCTATAGCCTGATCATAAGTTACTCTCGGAAATGGTTTCTTCACTTTTTCAAGAGCACTTACATCTCTTCCTATCTGCTCCAGCTCATCTTTACAGTTTTTAAGAACTCTCTGCACAACATATTCCAGAAAATCTTCAATCAAGTCCATATCATCATCAATATCATAAAACGCCATTTCCGGTTCCATCATCCAGAACTCGGTAATGTGTCTTCTTGTCATGGAGTTTTCTGCTCTGAATGTAGGTCCCAGAGTATATACTTTCCCGAGAGCCATTGCTCCGGCTTCAGCATATAGCTGACCGGACTGGGATAAATATGCTTTTCCCAGATCAAAATAATCTGTAGCAAAAAGTGTTGATGTTCCTTCGCAGGCATTTGGCGTAAAGATAGGCGTGTCAAACAATATGAATCCATTGTTATACATATAATCCCTGACAGACTGTATGATCTCATTTCTGATCCTTAATATGGCAGCCTGTTTACTTGATCGTATCCATAGATGTCTTCTGTCCATCAAGAACTCAACTCCGTGTTCTTTTGGAGTAATTGGATATGGTTCTGAAATATTTATTGTTTCAAGATCTTTGATCTGCAGTTCATAAACTTTTTCTTTCTTTGGATGTTTGGTAACTGTTCCGGTTACTTTTAAGGAAGATTCCTGTGTCAATTTTGAAAAATCCTCCCATACTTTTTCGGGTACAACGCTTTTTACAACAACGCCCTGAATTATCCCGGTACCGTCTCTGAGCTCAGGGAACATAAGTTTTCCCGATGAACGAATATTGTATAGCCATCCATGTATCGTCACGTCCTTATCTACGTAATCGGATATTTTGTTAATGTAAACTCTTTCCATTAAAATGATTTATTTTTTATTGTGAAATTTTGAATAGCGTAATTTAACTATTATGCAGGTTTAAAAAAATTCAGATGTGAGTAATATTTGTAATGATTTAATTCTGTTCAGAACGTTTTAATGAAATACAGAATAGATTCATCTGTACTCCGGCTAACTTTTTTCCATTTGAACGGTCAGAAAAGAACAAAAGAATATTAACCGGCTGATGATAATTTGCGTAAAATTCTTTCGGCAATTTATCAAATTGTTGTTCAGTAAACAGAAAAATTAAAAAAATTGTAAATTCTATCTAAAAGCTGTTATAATCAGAAAATATTCCGGACAGTTTTTCAATAATTACCTAATACCTAATACTTAGTACCTAATACTATTCATCTGACTCTTCAAACTTATCTATCAGCCGGTATTTAATTACGACAGTATCTGAAAATAAATTTTTTTTAAAAGTCCGGCTTCAGATATATTATTTGTGTCGCATATTTTAAAAAGTTTACCGGTATAATATAGAAATTTCATTTTATTTTCCCCGTAGCTTTCAGAAACGGACTTGTTATTTGAAATGAAATGTTTGCGGGAATCCTTTAAGAAAAGGAACATCTCAATATCATTTACTTCATAACTTTTTATGATCTGCAGATTCCTGAGGAAATATTTTATCTGAAAAGTATCAACTCTTATCTCACCGATATAATCTAGAGATTTGTTAAATTCATTTCTGGATTAATGCAGAAAAGCCATGCTGAATATTAATGAATTCTCTTGTAGATCAGGATTCATTTTTGGATTATAATCGCTGTTCATTTTTTCTACGAACGCAGGAGCTTTTAAATAACCCGCAAGTTTTACTGAAAGAAGATAAAGGGAAGGTATAACTTTACCGTTCACAGCTAAAAAAATATTCTTATCTACAAGCTGATTAATTAATTCAAACAATTCATTATTTTTGTTTATATCCGAAGCATCTCTGCAGTTATCAAGAGCGCTGCCCATAAAGGCGCATAATCCCCTCAGCGCTGATTCCGAGATATGATTATCATTGACAAACAATGCCTTCTTTAATTCAAAATAATATTCCGTATCTTAAAGAAAATGTTTGCCATTTTAAACTTTTTTTCATCTCCGGCACACAAGGATTCAATTTATTTTTCGAGCCCGGAATTGGTGAAAATTGTTTTTGTAAAGATCCTGACAAAGTCATTTTCGGGAATCTCATTCAGTTCCGATTCGCCAATATAAACATTGTTGTAATTATTACTGAAGCCTGCCATGAAGTCGAATATCATCAGTTCAGTAATATCAACAGAAACATGCTTAGTATGCAGTTTCGGATTAATGGCTTCCAGATAAAATCTTAAAAGCTTAATATCAAGATGATCTCTGTATAAATAGTCATGAAAATAAGAAGAGAGAATTCTGTTTTTTTCATAGCCTGAATATATGTTTATGAAAATATTTTCAAGATGCTTTTCATAAAATTTATACAAAAGATTTCTATTCCTCTGGCTTTCATCAGAATTCAGATATTCAACCTCAAGAAATCTTTCCGCAAGTTTGGTAATATCATAAATTATGTTTTTCAAGAATCCGTAATTGTATTCTTTACCTGGAAACTTTTTTTCCGGATTTCCTCTTTTTTAAGATTTTTATTATCAAAATCCGGCGCATATTTCTTTATGATCTTAAAAATTTCAGCGGGATTTTTCCCGGTATTAAAATACGGTGAGTTTAAAAATACTTCGAATCTTTTCAATTCGGTTTTATCAAAAGCTCTTAATATATCAATAAAAGATGTTTTTTATATATAAAACCAAGTGTAATTTCAAACTTAAATTCACTGAAAAGTATGGAAATCCAGCTAAATTTTAGGTTTTTTAATTTGGAATTAATAAAAATTCACAGTGTAATTTAGAAAAAACTTTCTTTGCAACACGTTAATTATAGGATTAATTTTGTACAGTTTATTACAATAACCAGTTCAGTTGATTGCAAACTTCTGAGCTTTAAAGGCATCACCGGTATGCCGGTTATTGTATATTAAAAACAACAAAATTTTAAAAATAAAACTGACAAAATGAAAAAAATGATTTTAAATCTTAAGCAAACGGTTCTCCCCGTAATACTTTTTACAATTTTAATCTGTAACAACTCATTTTCACAAACTCTCTTTGTCGAAAACTTTAATTACCCTGTCAGAGACAGTATTGAATATAACGGGGGTTGGAATCTCTCCGGAAGTAATACGCCAAATAATATTAAGGTCGTATCGCCGGGATTGAATTATCCCGGATATACGGGTTCAGGAATTGGAAATTGCGTGTCATTTTCAAATCCGGTCAGCGGAGATATAGCGCTTAATGCTTTTTCAAATCAGACTTCGGGTACAGTATATCTTTCATTTCTTATAAGAGTTGACAGTCTCTCTGCTTCAGCAACAGAAGGATATAATATCTGTCTTGATGCTGCAGGAGCGTCTACAAACCTGAATACACATTTTTTTATTAAAAAGATCAACTCCTCTACATTTTACGCCGGTGTAAGAAAATCTTATGACGGAACAATTAATTATTCTCCTATGGTATTATCCAAGAATACAACATACCTGATAGTCTGCACTTATACCTATCTTAGCGGAACAGATAACGATTTATGCAAAATATATATTAATACTTCAGGAATTCCGGCTACAGAACCTGCTGTTCCTTCTGTTACATCAACTTCAGGAACGGATATTACTTCAATCGGCGAGGTTGCGTTTTCTAATTCATTTATTGAGAATGGTCTTCTGGGAAGTAGTGTAAAGATCGATGGTATTAGAATCGGCACAACCTGGAATAATACACTTTTCCAGTCAATCAATGTTCAGCTTAATCTGAAAGCCCTTATCCAGGGTTTCTATTCAGGTGTAAATGATAAAATGATAAAGGATACAGCCAGAGTAGTTTTAAGATATAATCTGTCTCCTTACAGCATAGCGGATTCTTCAAAAGTTGTTCTGGATTCAAACGGAAATGGAAATTTCACATTCACTAAAATTGGTAACCTTACTCCTTATTACATAGTGGTAAAACACAGAAATACTATTGAAACGTGGAGTAAAACCCCAAATGAATTTCAAAATAATTCTTACAATCTTGATATTCTATCAGGTCCAGATATTGTTTATGGAAATAATGTTATTCAAGTAGGAAGTAAATACTGCTTGTATAACGGAGATGTGAATCAGGACAGATCAGTTGATCTGAATGATGTAGTTGCGGTAAACAATAACGCTTCAGTTTTTGCAACAGGATACAAAATTACAGATGTTACCGGAGATAATTATACAGATCTTACGGATCTAATTCTTTCAAATAATAATGCTTCAAAATTTATTTTGACATTAAAGCCGTAAAATCATTCAACAATACCGGTTTTGAAAAAAACCGGTATAACTATCTCAGATTTTTATGGAAATTTTCTTTTTCAAGATTCAGCAGCCATTGCTTTCTCCAAAGACCTCCACCATATCCAACGAGTTTTCCGTCTTCACCTATTACTCTGTGACACGGGATCAGAATTGAGATCCTGTTGTCACCGTTGGCATTTGCAACCGCTCTTACGGCTTTCACATTTCCCAGAGCAATGGCTTGTTTCTTGTAAGAACGGGTTTCTCCGTATGGAATAGTCCGTAATACTTTCCAGACCTTATTTTGAAATTCCGTTCCGGGTGTTACAAGCGGGATGTCAAAGTTCTTCCTTTTTCCTCCGAAATATTCATTGATCTGTTTTATCAGCGGCTCAAAGTATTTACTCTTTCCGGGAAGTATTGAAGATCTGAAATGTTTTTGAATTTGTTTTAATTCAGTTTCCAGCATACGTCTGTCTGTAAAATCAAAAAGACAGATACCTTCTTCTGATGCAACAGCCATCATAGGTCCGAGAGGAGAAGTTAAACGTGTATAAGTCAGACAATCATTCACAATACTGTCCTTAGGTTTTATAGAAGTAGCCTTCTTGAATGAATGACCGAATCCGCTTAAAGAATCATAGCCATTTTCAAAAGCCGCCTCTATCACCTTATCGCCGTTCTTTATATTGTTGAAAGCGCTGTTGATTCTCAGTAGTCTCTGATATGCATGGAATGTCATTCCGTGATTTTTTATGAACCATCTTCGTACCCGGCTTGGTTCGATCCCTTTATTTATCAGACCGTAATCTGTGATCTTTTCAGACGGATTGTTTTCTATTTCGGCAAGTATTACTTTTATTTCTTCAGGAACTTCTCCGGACTTCACAAGCGGTTTGCATACTTTACAAGGTCTGTAACCGCTTGCCATAGCAGACTTTGTTGAATCAAAGAACTCAACATTCTCTTTCTTTGGCTTACGGGCAGTACAGGAAGGTCTGCAGAATATCCCGGTTGTTTTTACGCCGACTATGAACTGTCCTTCAAAAGTCTTATCTTTTTCGAGTAATGCTTTGAACATTACGTCTTCGGTTAAATACAGATTGTCCATTTTTATAGGTATTTGGTATTAGGTAAAAAATTTATTATAAATTACTCAGACCGATGCTTTCATTCAACCGAAAAGTTGACAAGTAATTTTATTGGTTTGAATTTGAGGATTTCTGAAGCGGGATTTTGGATTTAATTTCAAATGATTATAAAATCCGGAATATCTAATTTCAAAGTAATAAACAGAAGACACTTTGGATAATCTGATTCAGCTGTGTAATTTATTTTTTAATTATAGCTTTAATTACTCATTATACATTATGTGAATCCAAAAATCTGAAAGAATGTCAGCCCGGAATGGGAGATTATTAGTTGAACTTTTGTAAATTTATCTGAACCTATCTGAAGGATCCCGTCAGTAGAAAACCCATCCCTCAGATTTAAATATTGGCAATTTTAGCTATTAGTTCATCCTTTATGATTTTACTGTTCAAGCAAATATGCTTGCTCTTCTTTGTATTAATCTGAATTATCCGGTTGGATGAACCTGAGATTGTCCCCGGCCATAGTCATTCGGGAATGACATTATTTGTTTGAAGTGTTTTCATTCATTATTCAATTCCCATCAACAACACAATACCTAATACTTAATACTTAATACTTAATACTTAATACCTAATACTTAATACTTAATACTTAATACTTAATACTTAATCCGCTCACTCTTTCTCCAGTTCTACTTTTATCCTTTGCAGCTCTTCTTTTGTTTCAGGGCTTACTTCAGGATAATGTAAATTCAGTTTTCCAAATTCACTATAGAGTATTTCTGCAATGGCGAGTCTTGAGAACCATTTATTATCTGCGGGTATCACAAACCACGGCGCATTATCAGTAGAAGTCTTGCTTAAAGCCTCTTCATAAGCAGATTGATATTTATCCCAGAACTGTCTTTCTTTCACATCAGCAGTGGAAAATTTCCAGTTTTTCTTTGGATCATCTATTCTTTCCAGTAATCTTTCTTTCTGTTCTTCAAATGAAAGATGAAGAAAAAATTTAAAAATTATAGTGCCGTTTTGATAAAGATTTTTTTCAAATCTTTTAATTTGCTTATATCTGTTATCCCAGAATTTCTGATTGATATCTGATATTTTATCAATTCCGGGAAGATTTTCATTCAGAATAAATTCAGGATGAACTTTCGTTACGAGTACATTCTCATAATGCGAACGGTTAAAAATCCCTATCTCCCCTCTTGCCGGTAATGCTTTATAATGTCTCCAGAAATAATCATGTTCGAGTTCATTGGAGCTTGGGGTTTTAAAACTCGTGACATTTACTCCGCTCGGATTCAGACCTGACATAATATGCTTTATTGCACCGTCTTTTCCGGCTGTATCCATTGCCTGAAGTACTATTAAGATACTATATTCATTATGGGCATAGAGTTTATCCTGAAGTTCTGATAAATGTTCCCTTGTCATACTAAGAAGCTTAACCCCCTCTTCTTTATCGAGTTTATCACCGGTATACTGAGTATCAAATTTCTTTAAATTGACCTCTTCTCCGGATTTGATACAATATTTTCCGTAATCAAATAAATTTTTCATTTTTTTTTCCTTATCTTTTTCCAGGTTTAATTAAAAAAGTGATTTTTCCTTATTTTTTTTTAAAGAAGAAAAATAATACAATAATTATCCAATAAAAACTAAATAGAATTTATTTCTGAAATCCGGATTTAATAAAAAAAAAGATCATCCCGGTTTAAACCGGAATGATCTTTTTTAAATATCAATAAGCTTTACGGGATCAGACTTATGTTAAGTGAAGTTTCAACTTTCTGCTGAGTCTTTACACTTTGACCGCCAGCAGATAATTTCAGATCCAGAAATATGTTGGTATTAGTCGCCTTGCTTACAAGACAGCCTTTTGTAAGATTAAATTCTATGGTACCTTTTCCGCCGGTTTTTTCTTCTTCAACTTTATAATTCATTTTTTCATCTTTGATATCTTTGTTCTGAAATTCAACTGATAGATCTGCTTCAATTTTAACAATGTTATCTTTATTCGCATCCTGTATATCTGTAAGTTTATATTTCAGAATATTCTTAACAGGGAATATCATGATCTGAGTGTCATAAGATCTTGTCCATGATGAATCCTTATAAACTGCTGTCTCAGGGAAAATCTGGAACTGCTGCTGAAGTACTGCCTGAATGGCTTCTTTACCAAAAGAATTTTTCAGAGTTTCCTTCTGAGCATCATCAAGTGTATCACCGAGAGCTTTAAACATGTTCTCGTAAACTCTTTCCAATCCGTATATTTCCGATACCTCTCCAAGAGGTGAAACTCTCGCAAAAAACTCCTCATTCATTATTGAATTATACTGTATGAAATCAGGCTTTGAATATACTGAATCTTTTACATTAGAATTGTATGTAATGGAGATCGATGAATCTCCTTTAATCATCGAAGAAACAATATTGATACTATCGAACACGATTTTATATGTAATTATACCTGTTGATGCGATCTCAGATACTTCTTCAGTAAAATAATAATCTATATCCTGTACTGACTTGATCTCTGTATCCTGTGTCATTGGACTTTTATCAGTCGAATTTGTAATTGCTTTCATCTTATATCTGAAAACGTCTCCTTTTTTGGGTTTCATTGTAAGAGATGCTTTTGTACCTATTGAATCTTTTGTAACAAGATCAGCATTGGATCCGCTATCACTTTTTCCGTCTTTTGAACTGCTTCCGTCTTTGCTGTCTTTATCACCGCAACCTGTTAGTAAAGCTCCTGCTGTGATCAATACAAGCAACAATTTAAATATATTTGAAAATTTAAATAACATTATATTCCCTTCCGATTTTATGGTCTGATTTTTATAAAATAATCAGTAAATATACCACTTATAGGAAAGAGATTCAAAGCATTTGGAAGGGAAAATTTGAATGTCATTTATGAGAAAAATATCTTACGGATACCGATCTGGTTAAATTTTACAAAATATATTTTTTTACTGATCGTATCTATATCTAATTCAAAGATTTAATTTTTTACAGCAGAACAGCTTTTAGTTTCAAATCATTGCTTAATTACAATTGCGGTCTTAATGATTATTAGAGTGGGAGTAAAAATAATTTAATTCATTATCAATTTTCAATTATCAATTATCAATAATTAATTATTGTTTTCGGTATCCTTCTTAATCAAAGTGCTTTCGCCCGTCAGTACCTGCAGACTCATCGGAATCATTATCAGATAAGCAGGAAGGAACTTTGCAAGCTGACTGAGAATACTATTAAAGAAGAAAAAGATTACATAAATTATCAAACTCAGCAATGACAGTCTGAAGAATGTGCTGCTCTTTTTAAAAGCCAGAACTGACAGTATTATAAACACTAAAACTTCTTCCGTCCATAACTGAAGAATAATAAATCTTGAGCTGAAATTTGATTGAATTTCATGCCAGACAGGATAAGGATTGACTTTAAATCCGAAATAAAATCTTAACGAATAGAATGCCACCAGAAATGATGCGAGGCTTAAACCAATGACAACAAAACTCTTTCTTCTAAAAAGTTCTTTATTACTGAATAAAAAAATGACGTAAAAAGTGAGTATGAAAACTATCTGTGTTCTGTTTAATGTTCCTATTAATATTAGAAATGGCAGATAGTAATCTTTCCTGTCAAACATCAGATTGAGTCCCCATGCATAAAGGAAAAGAGTATAATAATCTCCGTCTTCCCAGTAACTTGTTATGCCAAGCGGTATAACAATAGCCAGTAACAGAATTCCCAGCATACAGGTCTTATCGATAAAGAATCTTTTCAGGAATATATAAAACTGATAAAAAACTCCGAAAAAGCAAAAAAAAAGTATTATCTGATAAGAAAGAGTATGAACCTTTAATGGATTGCTGATAAACGGATCTATAATCTGTTGCAAAGAATATCCAAGTATTGGTACCATTATTCTGTACTGATAAGGAGCTTCCATTTCTCCTGCAAGAATATCATTCTGAATTTGCATTCTTAGGGGAACGTCAGGAAATAAAGACCTGTCTGAAATGATCTGAAATACTATCATTGTTGCAAGAAGTATTATAAGATAAGCAGGTTTAAAGATTTTTTTATTCAAGTCTTAGATATTTTATTCATCCTGAATAAGTTACTTTTATTATAGATTTAATACAATTTAAAATTATCTGAAATTTTATATTTCATAATTTCAAAATCATTAAATAAGTTTTAACAATAATTTTAATGATTCTATATAAAATATTAACATCATTATATTTGTTCATAATCAAATGTGTCCGGAACGTGTTATTGAATTATAATATAGATTCAACGATGCTCAGAATTTCTTTTGTTAATTTATTACAGCGGGTATAAATCAAATAAATCAAGTTTTAAAACAAATAGGCAATTTTAATTTCAGGATAAAACTAAATCAAAGAATTTCAATAAAAAAATAAAAAAATTATAATTTTGGTTTGAAATTCAAATTATAAAACCATATTTTTGTTTTCCCTAAAAAATTCAGGGCGATTAGCTCAATTGGCTAGAGCACCTCGCTTACACCGAGGGGGTTTGAGGTTCGAGTCCTTAATCGCCCACTTTATTCAGTTACAAGTATTACACCTGTTATAATTTGTTTACTGTTTTTAAACGCATTAAGACCTTTCCTATTTGACTCATAATTCTAACAAAGAATCCATAATTAGCTATAGATGATAAGATGAATAGTAAAATCCTGTTTCTTTCATCCCTTGTTTTAGTCTTCATACTCAATCTTTTCACCGGTTACATAGATCCGTATTATTACACTATTTTAATATACATAGGAATAAATATAATACTGGCCACAAGTCTAAATTTAATAAACGGTTACACAGGTCAGTTCTCACTCGGTCACGCCGGATTCATGGCTATCGGTGCTTATTTATCTGTAGCTGTATCTACTTATTTTGCGCCTTTTTTTATGGATACTTTCGGAACAGGCACATTCGGTCATACAATATCTTTCATTATTGTACTGTTACTCGGCGGTTCTGCAGCAGCAGTTGCGGGGATAATTGTCGGTGTTCCGTCATTGAGATTAAAAGGAGATTATCTTGCTATTACTACACTTGGATTTGCTGAGATAATCAGAGTAATTATTCAGAGCATGGAAGTTGTCGGAGCATCACAGGGATTCCGCGGAGCTTATATTTTCGATAATGGCGTAAAAGCTGCTCAGATACCTGTTGACATGTCTGAAGTTCCATACATTTTTTATGAAGTGCCGAAATATACAAATTTTTTCTGGACGTTTGCTTTCGTGGCAATTATAATTTATTTTATTCACAATCTGATCAATTCCACATACGGAAGAGGTTTCCTGGCAGTGAAAGATGATGAAGTCGCAGCAGAGTCAATGGGTGTCAATACCACAAAATTCAAGGTAATTGCTTTTGTAAGCGGAGCATTCTTTGCGGGAATAGCAGGTGCTTTATACGGACATTTTAATCTTTATCTCAATCCTGAAGATTTTAATTTCCTGAAATCAGTTGAGATAGTGGTTATGGTAATCCTCGGAGGTATGGGTAGCATGATCGGTGTTATCATAGCGGCAGTTATTCTTACGATTCTGCCTGAACTTCTCAGAACTGTTTCAGAATACAGGATGATCATTTATTCTTTACTTCTTATCATTATGATGCTCACAAGACCGCAGGGACTTTTCGGCGTGTCGCTGAGAAAGAAGAAAAAGTAGATAGTATTGAGTATTGAGTATTGAGTATTGAGTATTGAGTATTGAGTATTGAGTA
>CALMST010000066.1 GCA_937872315.1 uncultured Ignavibacteria bacterium
GACACGATCTCAGCAAAATTCTTTCCGTTAAAGGTTGGCAATACCTGGGTTTATTATGTTAATGCTTTTCCTCCCCTTGAAAATCCTATTCGGGTAATATCTATAGAAC
This sequence comes from uncultured Ignavibacteria bacterium, assembly GCA_937872315.1. Taxonomy (GTDB): domain Bacteria; phylum Bacteroidota; class Ignavibacteria; order Tepidaquicellales; family Tepidaquicellaceae; genus JAGPCH01. Next base: position 110 of record CALMST010000066.1, read on the forward strand.
GGGATACTATTATAAATGGTCATAAGTATTTTTTGTATCAGAAGTATTTAGATTCTCAATGGCTGAGATATGATTCTTTAAGAGGTAATTTGTTAATGTATTCCGAATCCGGAAGCTGTTCGGATTATAGTAATGACAAAATAATTGACAGTCTTTCTTCTGACGTAGGAAATACAATCTACTGCGAACATCTTTCAATTTATACCCGGGAATGTACCGGAATATCAAATCAAAATGTTTTCAATACTATGAGATCCGTAAAGAGATTTGAGCATGACGGATTAGTGTTTCAAACTATCGATTATGCCGAGGATATCGGGATTATACATTTATCTTCAGGCGAACCACCGCCATCAAATTATTACGAACTTCTAAGAGGCTGTGTGATAAACGGAATTGTTTATGGTGATACCACATTAACTTCAGTTCATCCAACAGGAAATACAGTTCCAGATAAATATTCACTTTCACAAAACTATCCTAACCCGTTCAATCCGGAAACCAATTTGGAATTTGGGATTTCGGAATTGGGATTTGTTTCTTTGAAGGTTTATGATGTAGTTGGAAATGAAATTGCTACATTAGTGAATGAAACTAAACCTGCCGGAAGCTACAACTATCAATTTTCAACTGTCAATTATCAATTATCAAGCGGGATATATTTTTATAGATTGGAAACGGGTGATTTTTCCGAAACGAAGAGAATGATCTTACTCAAATAAGCAAATTATGAACTTAAAGAGAAAAGTAGTTTTAGCGTTTTTAGTAACAATACTTTTAATAAAGTCTGTTGATTCTAAAGCCTGGGACAGTACCGCAGCAAAATATTATCCTGTCAGCATAGGTAATACCTATATAATTAAAAAAGACTATCAAACAATTTTTTGCGCATTTTCTACCGGATTTGAATATTTAAAAGTCAAAGTCACCGGTGATACAATAATGCCCAATGGGAAAAAGTATTTCAGATTCGATGGTTATAACTATTTCAGCCATTGGAATTATCAGAGAATTGATTCAAACTCTATGAATGTTTATGGATATTCCGATGGGAATGAATTGCTGATTGATAGTTTACTCGGCAGGTTAAATAATTTTTTTTCCGGGAAAAGAAATTTAAATGCGGTATTTGCAAAAGTGGATGATGAAATAAATAACTATTATCTCTTCGGGCAAAACAGAAATGCAAAGATCATACTTAACAACAGCAGTGAATTATTTTATTCATACTATCTTATAGAAAATTTCGGACTTTGCGCCATGGATGTTTGCACTGATGATTCGGGTTACCTCTTTACAACTCTCGGCTGCGTTATCGATGGAGTTGTTTATGGAGATACTACTTTGACTTCAATTCAGCAAATTCAAAATACTGCACCGGAGAAATTCTCACTTTCACAAAACTATCCTAACCCGTTCAATCCGGAAACCAATTTGGAATTTGGGATTTCGGAATTGGGATTTGTTTCTTTGAAGGTTTATGATGTAGTTGGAAATGAAATTGCTACATTAGTGAATGAAACTAAACCTGCCGGAAGCTACAACTATCAATTTTCAACTGTCAATTATCAATTATCAAGCGGGATATTTTTTTATACTCTGACAGTTGATGGGGTTTTGATTGATACAAAACGAATGGTGCTTTTAAAATAATGAGTAGTGTGTATTGAGTATTGTGAAGTGAGTAATTCGTGTTGTCGCAGAGTCATTTCGCTATATACAATTTTTCAAATATTCATCATTAAAAGCGAAAGGTTTTGCGGGATGGAGAAGTAATATAAAGATGATACCCAAAACCCAATACCCAATACACAATACCAAAATGCTTTTAACTGTTTAAATTTATCTAAATATTAATTAATTTACACACAATTTATAAATCAAAAATCATATATGCTAACTAAAGAAAATTTCATACAAGAAGTAAATTCTACAATTAACAAGAAGAGTTTACTTGATCATCCTTTTTATCAGAAATGGAATGAAGGTAAGTTAACACAGGAAGAACTCAAGGAATACGCCAAGCAATATTACCATTTTGTAAAACATTTCCCGAGATTTGTGAGCTGCGTTCACTCTAACTGTGATGACGTCAAAACAAGACAAATACTGCTTGAGAACCTTGCTGACGAAGAAGGTTACAAGACAGGTATTTCGGATCATCCGAAATTATGGATGAACTTTGCTGAAAGCCTCGGTCTTACCGAAGATGAAGTTAAAAATGCAAAGCCGATCAGAGAAGTAGAAGATCTTGTTGACGGCATGTATGAACTTACGCGTTCACCGGAATTCAGTTTAGGTCTTGCCGCTTTATACGCTTATGAATCACAAGTGCCTGAGATCTCAAAAACAAAGATAGCCGGTCTCAAGAATTTCTACGGAATTGATTCAGACAAAGCGCTTGAGTTCTTTACAGTTCATCAGGAAGCGGACATTTACCACTCAAGAGATGAAATGGAAATAATGAATAACACAAACACTTCCCTTGAAGATCAGAAGAGGCTTATCAATACTGTAGATGAATCAGCAACACTTCAGTGGAATTTCCTTGATGGTGTATATAATAATTACTGCGTCAATTAATTTTAAAAATAAGTAGATATATAAAAGGGAATAATTCTTTAGGATTGTTCCCTTAATTTTTTTATGAAAACAAATAAATATAACAGTTTAGAAGAGATTTTCGAATCTAACAAAGTAATTGCCATAGTAGGTTTTTCGGATAATCATACAAGAGCCAGTAACAGGATAGGAAGATATCTGAAGGGCAACGGCTTTACGGTGTATGGAATTAATCCCAGACTTGCCGGCAAAGAAGTGGATGATATAATCTGCTATGCTAAAATAAAAGATCTTCCTGAAAAAGCTGACATTATAAATGTATTCAGAAGATCGGAATTTGTCCCGGAGCTTATGAAAGAAATACTGGATCTTGATTACAAACCCAATCTTATCTGGTCTCAGATTGGAGTCATTAGCAGAGAATCATCGGAACTGGCTGAAAATAATCAAATAGATTATATAGAGAATAAATGCATTATGGTGGAGCATTCCGGTATCTGAATGAAGATCAATAACAATAAAATAATTTTTTATTCCATTGCTGCTTTTCTGATTCCATTTGCGGTCTATATTATGACATTAGCTCCGACTGTTAACTTCATTGACTCGGATGAACTATCAGCAGTAACTTCACTTCTCGGTGTTGCTCATCCTACCGGCTATCCTTTGTTCACAATTTTGGGAAAAGTGTTTACTCTAGTCCCGGTGGGAGATGAGGTTTACAGACTAAATCTCATGTCGGCTTTTGTTTCTTCAATAAGTGTACTGCTTTTTTTCAGATTAATGGTTTTTATTTTTTCCGAATTCAGGATCAGCAAAAATGACAAGACCTTTGGTGAGAATCTGACTTCAGACATTATTTATAATGTATCACTTGCTTCAGCTTTATTTCTTGCTTTCTCCGCTACCTTCTGGGATAATGCGACAGTCATAGAAGTCTATTCACTACATGTGTTTTTCCTTATTCTCCTCATATTCATATTCCTGAAAGCTATAAATTATAATGTTGAACAGAACGCAACTTTTCTTAGAAATGAGAAATATTTCATTTTGTTTGCATTATTGTCAGGTCTGAGTTTTTCTAATCATATGTCATCGGCTTTTCTTTCAGCGGGTTTTCTCTATCTTTTTGCTGTGACATTCGGTTTGAACAGATCTGCTTTTAATAAATTGATTCTTCTGCTGATACCTTTTACGGCAGGATTGAGTTTATATTTGTATTTATTCATAAGATCGGACGGGAGTCTTCTCAGCTGGGGACAGGTTGACAGTCTGGGAAATTTTATTGATCATATAACAGGTAAGCAATATGAAACACGCATGTTTACGTCAGTTGCGGATCTCTTCTCGCAGATGGGCAGATACTTTCAGTATTATATAAAGGAATTCTCCTATCTCCATCTGATCCTGATAATTCCCGGTTGTACAGAGTTATTCAGAAAGAATAAAAATTTCTTTTACTTTACACTGATACTATTTATCACCTGTCTGCTGCTTGCCAGTGCTTATATGATCTATGATCTGTATTCTTATTATCTTCTGGGTACCATTGTAACGGCAGTCTGGTCATCTTTTGGTTTGTTTTATTTCGTAAGAAGATCTTCAGGGAAGTCAGCATGGTTAAGTTATGCTTCAGTGTTTATATTTATCATACCGCTTTCCATGAATTTCAAAACTGCTGACAAAAGTAATGATTATATGCTTAAAGATTATAATTTCAATATATTCAATTCAGCTCCGGAAAATTCTATTATAATTTCAAATTACACACCAGTCTTTTATTTTCAGAATGTAAAAAAAGTGAGGAATGATATTATTTTTGTTAACAGGGATTATATGTATAATAAATGGTATCTGAATTCATTCAAAAAAACTTATCCCGGGATCTATGCAGGAAGCAAAACTGAGTTTGATAATTATGAAATTCAGTTAAACAAATTAATTAACAACAAAGAAAAATACCTTGCCCCGAAAACGCAGTCAGACAATCAGGGGATTTATGATTTTCAGAAAGCCATGCGGGAACTGCTTAACAGCATAATTGAAAACAACATAAACAAAACTGCTGTATTTACCACACTGGAGATAGATGAAGTTAATGATGAAAAATTTGCCGCCGAATACAAAAAAATTCCACAGGGAGTATTGCTTAAACTCAGAAAACCTGACATGCCTGAGGATTATGTTATCATTGATCTCAATTATGAAGTAAATTTTGATAAGGATTTTTCAAAAGAATACATAATGAATACTTATTATAAGGCGAATTTGTATCAGGCAAAATATCTGACTGACAGATCAGATACAGAAAACGCTAAAAAATTTCTGCAAAAAGCATCAGAGCTCAAACCCGGTTCGCAGGAAGTATTAAGACTTCAGCAAAAATTAAACCAAAAATAAAAAATTAACTCTAATAACTAAATAATTAAAAGTGTGAGTAATAACAAAAAGATCATATATCAGATATTATCGTTTCTTCTGCCTTTTATAGTTTATGTCATAACACTTGCTCCTACGGTAACATTTATTGACTCGGGAGAGCTTGCAACGGTTGCTGCTAAACTCGGAGTAGCTCATCCGACTGGATATCCGCTGTTTACCGTTCTTGGGAGAGTTTTTACTTTATTGCCCATAGGTGATGAGATATACAGATTAAATCTTATGAGCGCTTTTATTTCATCAGCTGCCTTATTTATGTTTTTTAATCTTATGTCATTCCTGCTGGGAAATAAATTTGCCGGAGGGGATTCGAATGCTGATTATAAGATCTTACCGGATGATATTGTTTATAATATATCTCTTGCCACCGTTTTTATACTGGCTTTTTCACGGACATTCTGGGATACTGCAAACGCGATAGAAGTATATTCGCTGCATACCTTTTTCTTAATTACAGATATCTATCTTATATTAAAAGCTTGCACTTATGATGCCAAAGATAAAAATTCTTACATACTAAAGGAAAGATACTGGCTGCTTTATGCATTTGTACTCGGGCTAAGTTTTACGAATCATCTTTCTTCAATATTCCTTTCGGTGGGAAGTCTGTATCTGTATTTTGCAGTTAACGGGTTCAATAAAATTTCCTTCAGAAGAATACTTGTTCTGATAATTCCGTTTTTGATCGGATATTCATTTTATATATACTTATTTATCAGAGCAGACAATAATGTTCTCAGCTGGGGCTATCCACACAATTTTGCAAATTTCTGGAGACACTTTACGGGTAAGCAATTCAGCATCTGGATGTTCAGTTCGTTCGAAAATGCCGGTAAACAATTTACATATTTCACAAAGAGTTATCCGGTTGAGTTCTTCTATATTCCATTACTTATAGCTATTCCGGGAATGTTTGAACTCTTCAAAAAAAGCAAAAAATTATTTTACTTTACAGCTCTGTTATTTGGATTCTGCGTCTTATATGCAATCAATTATGATATTTATGATATTGACTCATATTTTCTTCTTGCATTCATAGTAACTTCAATATGGTTTGGGTTTGGATTAATGTTCATTCTGAAAAGACTTAAGGATAATGTGAAGTCTGTCAGCATTGCAATGATCTTTATTTTCCTGATACCTTTAAGCCAGAATTTCTCAAAAGTGGATGAAAGTAAGAATTACTTTGTTGAAGAATATACATTGAATCTGTTTGAGTCAGCATCAGAAAATGCAATCATATTTTCAACTCAATGGGATTTCTGGATATCATCTTCTTTCTATCAGCAGTTTGTAAAGAATATCAGACCAGACATAGTAGTCATAGATAAAGAGCTGATGCGAAAGACATGGTATTTGCATCACATTAAGTTAGTTTATCCGGAGATTTATGAAAACAGCAAAGCAGAGTTTGAAGCATATTCAATCGAATTATTCAAATTTGAAGCAAACCCTGATAGATATACAAAACCATCATCAGAAACTGACAGACAGGATCTGATAAAGATTCAAACAACATTTCTTAATTTACTAAACAGCATGGTTGATAAGAATTATGAATCGCGCGGAATATATACTACCTTTGAGATCGAGCAGGAAAAAACCGAGAAATTCGGTAAGGATTATAACCGCGTTCCGGAGGGTCTTCTAATCAGGCTTACAAAAGAAAAAGGTTATGTTGAATATAAAGAGCCTGATTTTTTATATACATTTACAGACAGAAAGGAATATCATTATAATTTCATCATGAATGCATATTACAGCGCTTACCTGAGCAGGGCAAATTATCTTATGAACTTTGCAAAGTTTGACGAAGCTGAAGATTTATTGAACAGAGCAATGAAAGTAAAGCCTGATGCACCTGAAGCCGGACAGCTAATGAAAAAGATCTCGCAGTTGAAGTTGCAGCAAAATATAAAACCTGAATAACAGTGAGATATGTTATTCTAAATATTTTGATGTTTTTGGTTACAGTTAATGCTGTTTCGCAAATTATGAATGACTCAACAAACAAAGCTTATGAAGATACTGTTAAAGCAGCAGAGGAAGATCCATTAAAAGCCGGCAAAGTTGATTCTCTGAAAGCAGATCAGATAACTGATTCACTGATACTCCCGGCGATTTATATACGAAACATTGTCATTGCGGGAAATGATATAACGGATGAGGACATAATCACAAGGGAGATTTATTCAAAGGAAAATTCTGAACTGGATACGAAGGTTTTACAGAGTGATGTCGAGAGGATCTATAAACTTGGATTATACAATAAAGTTGATTTATATCCTATTCCTACTGATTCGGCAAATGTATTTGACATAATGATACTTGTCGAAGAAAGATTTTACATCCTTCCATTGCCGCAGGGCGGATTCCGGAACGGTGAGTTTTCAAAATTCTGGGCAGGCGCGCGGGTCTTATGGACAAATTTCCGGGGAAGAAATGAAACTGTATCTTTAAGCTTTGGTATCGGATACGAGCCATTTGTAAGTCTCTCTTATTCCGTTCCATGGATAGGGAAGAAGGCACATTATTTTGCATCCTTCTCTTCAAGTTTTTCTAAAAATTATAATCAAAGTTTACTGGCATTGAATGATACAACTTCAAATGCCATTCCTTCGAGTTCGGATAATTTTCTTATTTATAATTTTAACGCAGGTGCGACTGTCGGTAAATATTATACAGAAAATTTATCACTAGCAGCCGGATTGAAATATAATCTTGTGGATTCCTCGCCTTATGAAGTTGGCAGAACTGTTTCAACGGACGGCTATGACAATTTTATGACATTCTCAGTTTCCGGTCAATTTGATACCAGAAATTCATATGAATACACAACAGCCGGTTCTTATTATTTTCTTGAATACATAAAATTCGGATTCGGGAAATTGTTTGATTTCAATAAAGTAAGCTATAATGTAAAAAAGTTTATTCCCATAAAACTCAGTGATAAATACGCGATAACATTTGCTTCTTCATCAATAGGAACAATTTCTTTCGGCGGCACAATGCCGTATTATCTGGATGAGTATTATGGTTATAATAAAATCATAAGAGGATATAAGAAAGTAGTAAGTCAGGGAAACAACAGATGGGGATTATTTAATGAATTCAGGATACCGATAATAAGTCCGCTTTATATCGAAGGTAAATCAATTCCTGTGGTAGAAAGCATCGGAGCTTTAAAAAAAATGAATTATAAATTCGGAATGTACGGGACTATATTTTTTGATATAGGCACGGTCTGGAATAAAACGGATAATTTTTTTAATTCAAGATTCATAAATGGTTTTGGCGCCGGACTCAATTTCATTCTGCCTTTTGGATTCATCGGAAGAACGGATTTCGCATTCAGAACAGAAGGTAAAAAATTCATACCGCAGGTCATATTCGATCTTGATGCGGCATTTTAATCATTAAAAAATCCGGGATGGAATATTATTACACACCAAAGAAAAATATAGATGAAGAAAAAGAGAGTTTAATCATTGACGATTTTGAATACAAACATCTTGCAAAAGTTCTGAGAAAAAAAAACGGCGATCAGATCACAATAACAGACGGTTGCAGAAATATTTACCATTGTGAGATCTCATACATTGACAGTAAGAACATTACCTGTAAGATCTTAAAAAAAGAATTCAATAAATTTGAACCCGGACTGGATCTGGTGCTTTGCATTGCGCCATTGAGAAATATGGACAGACTTGAATTTGCAATTGAAAAAGCGGTCGAACTTGGAGTATATTGCATACAGCCAGTTACTACAGAATTTACAATTAATAAGAATATTCTCAGTGATTCAAAGATCAGGCGCATAAATAAAATAATCATCGGTGCAATGGGACAGTCCCAGAGATGTCTCTTGCCGGAATTCCAAAAAGAGATATCATTGAATGAACTGGCAGATAAGACTCTGACGGAAACAAATAAGATTGTAATGTATGAATCATCAAATCCGGAGAATGATCTGAAGCAGACATCAATTAAGATTGCAAGAAAAGAAAACAATAAATGTTATTTGCTGATCGGACCTGAAGGCGGATTCAGTAAAAAAGAAATAGAGCTGCTGGAAAAAAATAACTGGAAAATATGTTCGCTGGGTGAAAGAAAACTCAGAGCCGAAACTGCAGCAATTGTTTCTGTATTTAATATAATTTCAAATTATTAGTTTATGAACTTAAGAAATGTTCTTGTAATTTTAATGCTTGTATTTCTTACAGGTAAAGGATTTTCACAATTTGATCAGCCCACAATACAACTTGGATTCGGGATAAGTGAGCCTTATAATGATCTCAGAGGAACATATTATACAAATGAGCTGCTGGGTTCATTTTATGTCCAGACAATAAATCCTGATTTCATGACAAATAATTACGGCGGTAAAACCGGACTGAATTTTTTCGGAAAAGGTAAAATTAATTTTGATAAATATTCGACAGTAAGAGGAGTAATAAATCTGAACTTTAACACGTTCAACACCTTTGAATCCGCGCAAAGCGGGAACATAGGTGTGCAGGTTGTAAATATAAACAACGTACTCGATACTGTGATCACCAGTATCAGCAATGATTACACATTCAGCAACTTTGGGATCGGATTAGGACTTGAGTTAGCCCCCACTTCATTTACAAATCTTGTCAGTCCGTATTTTGGCGGTTATTTGTCATTTAATTTTATGAATGGTGATCTGTCAAGAACTGAAAACAGAGTCGATACAGTATCTCTTGAATTTTCTGATTTCAGAATAGGTGTGACATTTGATGCCGGGATAGAAGCCAAGGTCAGCCAAAATATAGGAATTGCGCTTGGAATAAAATATGAGCTTGGAAATCTTTTGTATCAGAATACAGACGGAGGGATAGCAGATGCTATTGAATATGGAAAAAGTAATGCAGCACTAAATGACGCAGAAGGCAGATTCTATTCGAGTATTTACGGACCGGTGCTCACTTCCGTAAGGAGGGAAGTACAGGCTAAAAAGAAAGAGATCAACTGGGGAACAGCATACATAGGCGTAAATATTGGTTTCAACACACCCGAAAAAAAGAAGCCAAAAACCGTGAACTAATCCATGAATAATAATTTTCTGAAAGTACTTTTATTTATATTAATTATAATTTTTTTAAAAAGCGGGAAATCCTTTTCTCAAAATAAACCATTTCTTCAGATAACAACGGGGCTTTCTTTTCCAGGCAATAGCCTTGCCGGAGATCTTGTAACGACAACAGAAAATGGATTTATTTTTGTCAATGAAGAATTTGTAAAAAATAATTACGCAGCATCAACGGGACTAAATGTTTCGGGCATATTGAAATTTCCCCTGGAAAGCAAAGGCGTTCTTCTTGCCGCTTTGACCGGATCATATACATCATTTAATACTTTCAGAAGAAGTGATCTCGGAATTACCGTGGTGAATAATATTGAAGATGATGTGAATCTTGAAAGTAATTTTTCCGTCTCCACTTTTGCCATGGGACTGGAGGTATCTCCTTCTCCAAATTCTGCTGTTAATCCTTTTATAAATTCAAGTATATCATTAAATTTGCTTGCGCTCTCTCTTACAAGAAATGATGCACTGGATATAATATTCAGTGATTCATTCAGGATGGGATTACTTTCAAATGCCGGGGTAAATATAAGAATAAACAAAGAATATTATTTCACTATCAGCGCAGGATATCATTTCAGTAATTTGTTTTTCAAAAGCGGAAGCAATACTTTTGAGGACAGGGTGACATATTCCAGAGAGAATATTCCAATCAATGACGAAGAGGGGAGTTTTTATACAAATCTCTCCAATCCAAATATAGCGCCACAGTATGTTAATGGAACGACAAAGAAAGTGAACTGGCTAATTTTTAATTTAGGGATCAACATTATACTCGGAAAATAATTAAATTATATTTTATTAATTAAAAAAAAAATCACATGAATTCAAAAACTCTTTTAAAAACTTATGCTTATTTTTTCTCAGTCTTGTTTCTTGCCATTATTCTTTACGGTTGCGGAAAAGAAAATAAAGTTGCGGATGAAAAGCAAAAGTCAGATGAAACTACTGCAAATTCTGAAACAAAAACAAACGGGACAGAAAAAACTTCTCCCGGTAAAGAGCTTTTCTATCTGAAATCTTCCGTAAATAATATTGCATGCGCAGATTGTCACAGTGACGGAACAAATTCAAACAAGCCTTTAACAAAATTCTTTTCAAACATTCAGGGAGCCAATAAAAGAACTTCAACTTATTCCGGAAAATTCACTGGTGAAGAAGTATTGAAAAATGCCGGGGGAGCTACGATCTGCTGGGAGTCTTACGAAAGAATGAAAACTCCTCTGACAGCGGAACAGATTAATTCTCTTAACGAATATTATGGCTCGGTTGCAACTTCAGATACTCCGACTGATATTAAATATGAAACCATAGCGTTACCGACCCGCGATAAAACTAAATTAAAAGAGGAACAAAAAAATGTAATGGCTATTACAGGTGATCCCGGAAGGGGAGCAATGGAATTCAATAATGCCTGCGGATCATGTCATGGTAATGAAGCATTTGTGAAAAAAGTACCTGACATTTTTGATGACTTTGAAGGAAATGAAAAATCAATTATATATAATGTAAGATTAGGAGATGGCGCAATGCCATTTTTTGTTAAAGACAGATTGACTGATCGGATGCTAGCAAATATTGCTGCTTTCATTATGCAGCAGAATAAAAAATAAAGTTTTCAGTTTAATAAAAAAAAGTGGATAAGAATTGATCTTATCCACTTTTTTTATTTTCAGAAAAATTATAAATGTTAGATAAAAAGTAAATATAAAATGATTGCGATAACTCCTGCAACCGACAAAGTAGTATAATCCTGTATAACGCCTGTCTGAATTTTTCTCCAGTCAAATCCAATGTTTGAAATATATCTTGCCAGACCATTCACCGCTCCGTCAATAATTTTTATATCAAATATTTTCCACAGGAAACCTTCTGATGTTTTTTGTATGGGCTCAACAACTATCTTGTCATATGCTTCGTCCACATAATATTTATTTTCGAGTACTTTTCCAAAGCCGGACGCCGCATCAAATTTATCTTTCTTTATATATATTTTCACTGCCAGGAAAATACCTGTCAGTGATGTTAATATAGCAAGACCGATCAATAGAAACTCTGTTGTATAAGAAGGTTCGGGAACAGGATGAACAGATTCAAGAACTGCCGTAGCTTTTTCAAAAATAGGATTTAACCATTCTTTTAGATAAGTGTGAAATCCAAAAGCATGCGGAATACCGATAAATCCGCCGATGGTCGATAATACAGCAAGTATTATCAAAGGGATTGTCATTGTGGCAGGTGATTCGTGCGGATGAACAACCTTTTCATCATAGCGGGGCTTTCCATAAAATGTTAATGTTACCATTCTGAACATATAAAAAGCCGTTATTCCGGCAGCTATTAAAGCAAGGATCATTAATCCAGGACCTAATTCTTTATACGTTTCAAATACAATTGCATCTTTACTGAAAAAACCTGAAAACGGAGGAATACCTGCGATAGCGAGAGATCCGATTAAAAAAGTAATGTAAGTTATTTTCATTTTACTTTTTAAACCACCCATTTTTAGAATATTCTGCTCTTCATGCATTCCGTGAATAACAGATCCGCTTCCAAGAAATAAAAGACCTTTGAAAAAAGCGTGAGTTATTAAATGGAAAATTGCTACCCAGTATGCGCCTGTTCCCAGAGCTATAAACATGAATCCCAGCTGGGAAACGGTTGAGTAGGCTAGTATTTTCTTTATATCATCCTGTTTTAATGCAATAGTTGCTGATACAATAGCAGTTAATAATCCAACTATGAAAATTACCTGTGAGGCAACAGGAGAGAGCGCATAAAGCAGGGAAGTTCGCGCGATAAGATAAACACCGGCTGTAACCATTGTAGCTGCATGAATAAGCGCGGAGACTGGTGTAGGACCTGCCATAGCGTCTGGCAGCCATACAAATAAAGGAATCTGAGCTGATTTTCCGGTTGCTCCTAAAAATAAAAGAAGCGCTATTGTTAATAATAATGTATCTCCGACATGATAAACTGACAGACCTTCAAGAAATTTTGATATTTCAAGAGTATTAAAATTTGTAAAGATAAAAAACATTGCAACCATGAATCCGAAATCACCGATCCTGTTGATAATAAATGCTTTTTTTGCAGCATCTCCGGTAAATTTCTTTTCATACCAGAAACCTATTAAGAAATATGAACACAATCCAACACCTTCCCAGCCTAAAAATACAAGCAGCAAATTATCGGCTAAGACTAGATTAAGCATTGCAAAAATGAATAGATTCAGGTAAGCAAAAAATTTTGCAAAACCAGGATCATTGTGCATGTAACCTATTGAATATAAATGTATCAGTGATCCTATTCCAGTTACAATCAGGACAAGAGATACTGAAAGGGGATCAACAAGGTAAGCATAATTTACAGAGAAACTTCCGGCGGTGATCCAGTTGTAATAGTTTATTAGAATACTTCTGGATTCAGGAGCCATTGACAATAGTTCAAAAAATGTCATAACTCCTATTACAAACGGAATAAAAACAGCAAGAGTTGAAATTGCTCCAACTACTTTTTCATTTTTGATTCTTTTTCCTAATAAACCATTAATAAGAAAACCTATCAACGGCAACAATGTTACCAGGTAAAATGAATTAGTCATTCAAAAAATTAAAATTTAAGTGATAATTTTTACCACTTCAAAATGTTTATTTCATCTATGTTCACAGATTCCTTATTCCTGAAAAGCGCTATGACAATTGCAAGCCCAACCGCTGCTTCTGCTGCTGCTACGGTCATGACAATAAACACAAATATCTGACCGTTAACATTGCCCATAAATGATGAAAATGCTACAAATGTAAGATTTATTGCATTTAGCATAAGCTCTATACACATAAATATTACTATAGCATTTCTTCTTACTAAAACTCCGATTACGCCTGTGCAGAACAATATTGCACTGACAATTAAATAATAATTTATTTCAATCATAATGCTGCAAAAATAAAGATTTAAAAGTTTAAATAAAATATACTAAAAACTAAAATTTTCACATTAAGTATCTTAAAAGGGAATTCGGAATCTTAAATTATTGCGGCATTAAATAATCAGAATATATTTAACTTTACATAATACATATTATATAACATCTCTATGGAGATCTGATAATACTTTCAAAAAGTTTTTTGCATTTATTAACATTTGTTTTGCTGATAAAACCATTGAAAGATCCAATGATTTCAATTACCTCATCTGAACTGATCCCAACATTCAGGCATCCTCTCAGATGCGAATGAAGCTGATGTTTGTAATAACGCGCTGTAAGTATAGTGACATTTATGATTTCGCGTTCAGGCAGATTCAGACCTTTTCTGCCCATAACTTTTCCGTAACCTTCGAGTATCATCCATTCTTTCAGATCCGGACTGAAGTTATTCATATTTTCAATTAGCTTTTTATAATTGTTTTTATAAATTAAATTGCAATTTATTTCTCCCTCAGACATCAGGTAGTTAAAGTCATATTTTTGACTATGTTCAGGAAATTTAAAATTATCAAAAACCCTGTTGAATATTCTGAGAGATTCTATTGCTGCCGGAAAGCCGCAGAAAAGATAAGTCTGTAAGATTGCTTCATACAGCTTCAACTGACTGAATTCAGATGATTTATATTCAATGATTGAATTTTTGGTGTTTTTGAGCTTATCGAGAGCTATATAAGCGGATATTTTTGAGATTAGCTTAATATCCTCCTTATAAAATTTATTAAATTTCATTAATCGTAATTATTTTTGAGAATACTGGATAAATACATTTTAACACATTTTATAAGAAATTTCCTTTTCGGAATATTCTGTTTTATCATAATATTTATTCTTGTAGATATGTTTGAAAATCTGGATAAGTTTATAGACAAAGGATTAAATTTTTCACTTATCATCACGTATTATATATACTTTATACCTGAAATACTAAAGTTGTTAATACCTGTCGGAATGCTGCTGGCAACTTTATTTACCGTAAGTAAATTTGCAAAATATTCTGAATTAACATCCATAAATGCAGCCGGGATAAGCGCAATCAGATTTTCAGTTCCAATGCTTATTTTCGGAGCCATAATTACATTATTTACTATTTATTTTAACGGCTGGATTGTTCCCCGCTCAAATTCCGCTAAATTCAATTTTGAAAGGCAATATCTTGATAAGAACAAAATTGCCGGAGTTATACAGAATCTTCATGTACAGGATTCGGAAAACAGCATAATAACAATAAGCCTTTACAATGAAAAGGAAAAATCCGGCAGAAATTCATCAATTCAGATTTTCAATAAAAATGATATTTCAAGACTTAACTCGAGATTTGATATTAACTCCATGAAATGGGATTCCATAAAAAATGACTGGATGCTTTTAAGCGTTTCACAAAGAAATTTTGACTCAGCAGCAGTCGAAAGTTATAAGTTTTATGACACATTATATACTACAGATATACCGGGAATTGATAAGATTTACCTCTCCCCTGTCCAGATCACCAATAAACAATTAAAACCTGAAGAATTATTACTGGAAGAGCAGAAAGCTTTGATTGAATCACTCGAGGAAAGCGGTCAGAATGTATCTAAAGAAAAAGTTGATTATTATTCAAAAATTTCTTTTCCCTTTGCAAGCATTATCATAATTTTATTCGGTCTTTCAATCAGTGTATCAAACAGAAAAAGCGGAGCCGCTCTTCAGTTTGGATTCAGCATTCTGATCGCATTTGTCTATCTTGGATTCATAAAAGTTTCTCAGACACTCGGATATAACGGGGAGATAAATCCAATACTAACAGCATGGCTGGCTAATATACTTTTCCTTTTACTGGCGATCATCAATCTCATCAGAAAAAATGTTTTCCGTGAATGATCAGTTTATTTTTTCATCTTTGGGATTAACAGGGATCTGAAATCCCATTCCACCGCTGTTTGGATCATTATGGACAACAATTTCTCCATACTGATTTTCAAATCTCTGAATATTTTCTTTCATTGCGTTAAGAAACAGTTTTGTATGCTGCGGAGTCATGATTATCCTTGAATGTACCTTTGCCTTCGGGATCCCGGGGAATATTCTCGTAAAATCAATTATGAATTCTGCGGGAGAATGTGAAATTATCGCAAGATTAGAATAAGTACCTTCAGCTTCTTTTTCACCCAATTCTATGTTTATCTGCTGTTGTGGCATTGAACTGTCACCACCATTGTTATTATTATTTTTCATTTGTTATAGGTTTTTAAAACTAAAATATATTAATAATATCGAAATATCAAAGTATATAAATTTGTTTAAAATTCGTATAGAGTGAATATATTAATCTTGAATTAGCAACCGTTAATAAGTATTTTTGTATTTTAAATATTAAACAAAATTAGATGAGTTTATTAGTTATTGGGTCACTTGCTTTAGATACAATTGAAACTCCGTTTGGAAAAGCGGAAAGAACTTTAGGCGGTTCGGCTACATTTATTTCAACTTCGGCCAGCTATTTTACTGACAGTGTAAGACTTGTAGGAATTGTCGGATATGATTTTCCGGATGAAGAGATTCAATTTTTAAAATCAAAAAATATTGACATATCAGGTCTTGAAGTTTCGGAGACTCTTAAAACCTTTCACTGGCATGGCAGATATGATTTTGATCTGAATACCCGGGATTCTATTGTAACGGAGTTAAACGCATTTGAAACTTTTGATCCGGTAATATCTGACAAATTTAAAGACAGTGAATATGTGTGTCTTGGAAATTTACATCCTTCATTACAGCAAAAAGTTGTAAAACAGATAAATGATCCGAAATTAATTATGTGTGATACCATGAACTTCTGGATAGAAGGCGCACATAAAGAATTGCTGGAAACATTAAAATTAGTTAATCTTCTTGTAATAAATGACAGTGAAGCAAGGGAGCTTTCAAAAGAATTTAACCTTGTAACAGCAGCCAGAAAGATAATGGAAATGGGACCTGAAATTCTGATCATAAAAAAGGGCGAACACGGTGCTTTGTTATTTACTAAAGACACTGTCTTCTCAGCGCCGGCATTTCCTATGGAAAAAGTTTTTGACCCGACAGGTGCCGGTGATACTTTTGCAGGCGGACTTATGGGCTGGCTCGCAAAAACTGATGACCTTTCTGAAAAAAATCTTAAACTTGCCGTTATATACGGAAGTGCAATGGCTTCACTAGCTGTTGAAAAATTTTCACTGGACGGAATCCGGGATTTAAGCAGGGAAAGTATTATGAGCAGATTCAATGAGTTTAAGAAACTAACTCATTTTGAGGAAGTCATTTTATAGTTAAATTGAAACATGTAATTTTTAAAATCGTAATCCATGCAGATTATTAAAACTGAAGCTTTTGTTCTCAAATGTTTTAAATATGGCGAAACGAGCAAGATCGTCACATTATTTACTAAGGATTACGGAAAAATCAGCGCGATCGCAAAAGGAGTCAGAAACTATAAATCAAGGATCTGCGGCACTATGGAAAGTATGAATTACATTTCTGCTGTTATTTATATGAAGGAAAACAGAGAAATACAGCTTGTATCCAATGCTGAATATAAGAGATCATTTCCGGGTATTGTAAAGGATTTTGATAAGATCGAAATTGCTTTTAAAATAATCGAAATGGTAAACAGATCTGTTACTGAAAATTATATAAATTCACGCATTTTTGATTTGCTGATTAAGGTATTTTCGGGACTCGAAAAAGCGGATAAAAATTATTCGAATTATGCATTATATTTCCTGATGAACTTAGCAGACATACTTGGACTTTCACCTGACTTTACCAATGACTATTATGAACATGAAACTTTTTTTAGTTTAAATGAATTCTATATGACCAGAAGTAATTTCGAAAAATTTTATATGTTTAATAAAAGTACTTTGGAAGATATAGGATCAATAGAATCAGAACTTGCCGGTTTATGCAGGTTAATAATCAATTATGAAAGATTTATTTCAAATCATACTCAGGGACTTACAAATTTTAAATCAAATAAAGTATTTAAAGAATTAAACACAAACATTTAAAAAAACATTAATTCATTTTTTATAAAAAAAAATAAATTAAGGAGAAAAAATTATATGTCAAAAAAATCAGTTGTATTTACCGGTCTTCTTCTTGTTGTAGCATTGTCTTTTGGAGGACTGCTAATAGCTAATTTTGGAAATGTGAAACAAATCATTGCTGCCGGTCCACAAGTCGATTTTAAGACAGCTCCGGAAGGACAGAATACAAATCCACAACTGCAAAGTCTTAACGATGCTTTTGTAGAAATAGCAAAATCAGTTACACCAACAGTGGCTTACATTGAGGTTACTACAGGAAATGACAACAGTGAAGGACAAAATAAACAATTTCAGCTTCCTTTTAATTTACCTCCTGAATTCGGAGTTCCGGAAGGTCCGGACGGTCCTCAGGGAAGAGGAAGCGGATCAGGAATTATTATCAGCAATGACGGATACATTTTAACAAATAATCATGTTGTAAAAAATGCTTCAGATAATGGAATAAAAGTGATCCTTACTGATAAACGTGAATTTACCGCAAAATTAATAGGTGTTGATCCAAATACAGATCTTGCAGTAATAAAGGTAGAGGCTTATGATCTTCCTTCAATTACAATTGGTAATTCTGATAATGTGCAGGTTGGACAATGGGTTGTGGCAATTGGAAATCCACTGGGTTTAAACAGCACCGTAACAGCAGGAATTGTATCAGCACTTGGAAGAAATATCCAGCTGGGAGGAGACAGTTATGCAATCAATAATTTCATTCAGACTGATGCTGCAATCAATCCGGGAAACAGCGGAGGCGCATTAGTTGATATTAACGGAAACCTTGTTGGAATAAATACAGCTATAAAAACTACTAATGGATATTACCAGGGATATGGATTTGCGATCCCGATCAATCTGGCTAAAAATGTCGCCACAGAATTAATGAAAAACGGAAAAGTATCCAGAGGCTACATAGGGGTAACAATTAAAGATGTGGACATTAAAGAAGCAAAAGGTCTTGGTATGGAAAAAGTACAGGGAGTAATGGTACAGGATGTTCTTGAAGGCGGTGCAGGCTATAATGCCGGTCTGAAATCCGGAGATGTCATTCTGACCGTTGACGGAAAAGAAGTTAATGCAGCTAATGAATTGCAAACAATCATAGGATCACATCATCCTGGTGATGAAGTTAATCTGAAGGTGTTCAGAGACGGAAGTACTTTCGATAAATCTGTTGTTTTAAAACCCAAAGAAGAAAATGCAAATCAGTCAGCTCAAAACACGACACCCCGCGAGACTGAAAATGAAGGTGCTTCAAAGAGCTTTGAATCAATAGGAATAACAGTATCCCCTCTCAGCTCTTCGATGAAAGATAAATTCAATGTGGAAAATGGAATTTATATTAGTGATGTTAAAAGATTCTCGGAAGGATTTGACCGTGGATTAGTTGAAGGATTAGTTATTCTGGAGGCAGACAAACAGAAAGTAGAAAGTGTTGAACAGTTCAATTCGCTCTTAAGCACTAAGAATGTAGGCGATGTTATATTGTTGAAGGTTATGAGCCAGGATGGAAACAAAAGATTAATCGCTGTTGAGATAAAGTAAAACATTAAAAATACCGGGAGCAATTAATTTCTCCCGGTATTTAAAATTATTGATTTGTTATGTTGCTTTTTAATTACATTATAATTATTTTTGTACAAGAATTATGAGAAAAAATATATCTACTATAATAATATTGTTATTTGTTTTTATTTTCAGCATTAATGTAAATGCTGCTACTAAAAACAATTCAAATAATAGTTTAAAAGGAAATAAGACATCTAATATTTCTGATGATTATAAACTATATCAGAATTTTCCGAATCCTTTTAATCCTGCTACAATTCTTAGCTACAAAATAAATCAAAGTGGTTTCGTAACTTTAAAAGTGTACAACCTTGTTGGACAGGTTGTAGCTACATTAGTTGACGATTATCAGGAAGTCGGAACATACAGCAAGCAATTTGACGCTTCAAATCTCTCAGCCGGAGTTTATCTGTATAAATTACAGGTAAATAATTTTACTTCCGTTAAGAGAATGACTCTCATTAAATAATTTAATAAATCTTTTCAATATATTTAAATTGAAATCTACCAGATTTTCTCTTTCCATTTTTATTTTTTTACTTATATCAAATTTTGCATTTGCTCAGGGTGAAATCATTGATGATTTTTCAAAAAAGGCTATGCCCGGATGGATTTGGGGTGGAGTCGAAATGAAATATTCACATACAGAAGATAATCTTGAAAATGGATTTGCTGAAATCATTACAGACAAAGTAATAGAACCCGGGGCATATATTGGTAAAATTTTATTAAAAAAGGATTATCTTCTTACTGCAGGTAACTATTTTAATGTTATGCTCAAAGGAGTAAATAATGATGCGTATGTTGAGATACAATTGATCTATGATCTTAATAAAAACACATTTTATGATGAAAATGTTGATGTAATGCTTACCTCACAGCCAATATCCCTCAATTTTGACGGGTGGAAGGAAATAAAACTTAAACTGGATGAAGACAATTTTAAAATTGTTTCAACCGCCGATAACAGCTTTGAAGTAACAGAGGATGAAGTGTTTGGCATTCAATTTGAGTTTGAAGCAGGTAAAAATTATAAAGAATCAAAATTCATGTCAGGAATTGCATTGATCTCGGAAATTGTGAACAAAGAAGTATTTACAGATTATGACCAAAGCAGTTCCAGTAACAGCAATACTGAATCATATTTTAATGCCAGCAACAGCCCTAATCCGTTCAATCCTAAAACAACTATTAAATATACCATTCCGCAATCTACTTATGTCTCTATTGATGTTTATGACAGATTAGGAAGACCTGTAGTTACTTTAGTTAATCAGAATCAGGAACCCGGTGAATATGAGGTGGATTTTGATGCCGGTGATTTACCAAGCGGAATTTATTTTTATAGAATTAAGACTACCGAAAAAACAGAAGTAAGGAAAATGCTGTTTGCAAAATAAATTTTAATTTATATCTAATAAAAAGTCCGTCTGAATTATTCTGACGGACTTTTTTATTATATGCTATATTTGTTTATTCAGTTTATTACTTTACTATTTCAATACCTGCAGGAAATGATCCCATTTCTATTCTGTTATCGAGTAATGAAAAGTCTGAAATTCTGATTATCCGTGTAACTCCAACCTTTTTACTTCCAACCGTTGGATGATGTCCGTCAAATCCGGAAAGAGTTTCACATGCTATATATGCATATTGACCGTCTGCTGTAAAATCAACTCCATGCGGCTGAATTCCAACATCTGATATTGTTGTCTGAATTTCCTGTGTTAATCTGTTTATAACTGAAACAGTATTATTGTTTCTGTTACAAACAAAAATATATTTTCCGTCATTTGTAAAATTCATTAATAAAGGAAAGGCATTGTTTCCTAAAAATATCTTTTTTACAAACGAGAGATCTGATGCATTAAAAATTCTTACTTCACTCGAACCTCTGCAGGAAATGAACAATAAACTTTCATCCGGTGATAATAGGATCTGATATGGTCTGAAATTTCCTGTACCGTTACCGGAAGGCGGAACTGTCGGATCGATCGGTTCTTTTATATAAGTGGAATCGCTTTGATAGAAATTGTTCGTATTAATTTTGAAGATATACTCCCCTATTTCAGATGTTATAAATAATGTATTTCCGTCATTTGTTAATGCCATCCCGTGAGGTCCTGTCATTCTCGGCTCTCCTGCAAATACATCCGAAACAGTCATAGTGGAAGTATTGAATTTAGTTGTAGTTGATACTCCGCTCGAGGCAAAATTCGTTACATAACCGGATAAACCGTCTGCTGAGATCTCTATATGAGCAGGACTCTGACCTGCCATCATGTCATTTAATTTTGTATGAGTATTTGCATCAAATTTTTGAATATAACCTGCACTTATTAAACTAACATAAAAATACTTATGATCAGGACTTAATTTAACATAATGCGGAGAGTTAAGAGAATTTCCTATGCCACCTACCGGAACCAGTCTGATTACCTGTTTTGTATCCGGTTTAATAACAGCTACAAGATCTGCAGCCTGATTGGTAATAAATCCTTTTTCACTAACAGCTACATCCGTGAAAGCTATCTGACCATCTTTACTTTTTGCTCCGTCATTGATCCAGTTATAAATTGTCTGAACTTTATCCTGCGAGATTTTATGATATTCAGGAAATAACGAATCTACTGAGACAGGTGCAAAATTAGTATCAGAATTAATATATGATATAAAATGAGACCAGTAACCGTTATATGGAATTATCATTGTACCATTAACTGAACCATTCATAGCATTATTCCAGTTAACCAGATCCATTCCGTTAGTATTATTACCGGAAGCGTGACAGGAAGGACTTGCGCATGTTATATTACTGCTGTTAAGAGGTTCATTAAAAATAGCTTCTATTTCGGTTGGAAATCCGGTAACATTATCCGGTGTCTGACTGAAATCCTGTTCACAGGACTGAAACACCAAAGGCAATAAAATAAAAATCAGTATAACACATAAAGAAATAAAAATGGATCCGGATCTTTTACAAAATTTTTTCATAATTAGATTAATCTGAGATTTTTTTCAAAATCTTTAATTTGGTTTATAAAATTTAGTGGAAGTTTTTCAGAATTGTTTTGAGAATTTATATTTACCAGAATACCCGAGGCTGTACATATGGCGGTCATATCGGAATTTCTTTGAACAATCTGTTCAAAGCAAAAACTTGAATTTTTTATCCAGGAAATTTTTGTATAAATGTCTAACAAATCATCAAGATATGAATAAGATAAATAATCAATTTCATTTCTGACGACTACAACTTTAAGACCATCATTAAAAATTCCGTTTGGCAGGATTTTATATCCCATGTTTCTTCTGTATTCTACCCTGCCTATTTCAAGATATTTAAGATAATTTATATTATGCACAATACCCTGTGAGTCAACTTCGAAAGTTCTGACTCTCACACTGACTTTGTGTCTGTAATCAGTTAAATCCACGGTTATTAAAATATTAATAAAGATAGATTTTTAACATTATACATTCAATATATAATAATAACTTAAAAGTATTAAATGTGTTTAGTATATTGCAGCTATGATAAGTAAAAAAAGAAAGCTTAATAAAAAAATCGGACTGATCGGATTCCCGATGGATCTAGGTGCTGACAGACGAGGTGTTGACATGGGTCCGTCCGCTATCAGATATTCAAATCTTGAAGAAAAACTGGAACGGCTTGGATATAAAGTAACAGATTTCGGTGATATTGATGTGCAAATATCTGAAACACAGACAATTAAGGATTCCAAATTAAAATATCTGCCGGAGATTACTAAAACATCAAAAATACTTGCGGATAAGGTTGAATCGCTTTTAAATAAACAATACTTTCCTTTGATTATCGGCGGTGATCATGCAACTGCTATCGGATCAATTGCAGGTATTTCCAATTACTGTAAGAAAAATAATAAAACTCTCGGAATAATCTGGATTGATGCTCATGCTGATATGAACACTGAAGAGACCACTCCTTCGGGAAATATTCATGGTATGCCTCTAGCCGTAGCATTAGGTAAAGGTAACATAAAGCTTACAAATATTAATGGCTTTTCGCCTAAAGTAAAAGTTGAGAATGTTGCATTAATTGGTATCAGGGATGTCGATGTACTTGAGGCAAAAACTATCAAGGAAATGAAACTGAAAGTCTATACAATGTCTGAAATTGATAAGGTAGGGATTCACAGGATCATTGCAAGGGTTTTAAATGATTTTAAGAACAGAGTGGATCATATACATATTAGTTTTGATATGGATGGTATTGATCCTGATTTTGCTGAAGGAGTCGGTACTCCGGTACCCGGAGGACTTTCATTCAGAGAATCCCATTTGCTTATGGAAATGGTTGCTGATTGCGGATGCATGAATTCATTAGAAATTCTTGAAGTGAATCCGATCCTTGATACACAAAACAAGACTGCTTATCTTGCTACTGAATTAATTATATCAGCTTTAGGAAAGACTACAATGTATGATTAATTGTGAAAAAGATTTAAATTAATTTAATAAGCTTTTCAATCTTTTCATATGTCTCCTGCTGTTTTTGCTTTTCCCTGGAGATTACATCAGGCGCTGCTTTACTTAAGAAATTTTCATTTGATAATTTCTTGTCAAGCCCGTTCAGATAATTTTTTAAATTTTCTATATCTTTTTTGATCTTTTCAATCTGCTCCTCAGAATTTTCCGGTTTTTCTATTGTCAGAAATATTTCAAAATTACCGGCTACTGTTTTAGCATAATTCTTCTCTCCTTCAGATATTTTATCCACAGATTCCAGTTTTTCAAGATTACATAGTTTTTCTATATATAAACTGTATTCCGAAATAAGTTTTTTCGAATCACCTGAGGAAATAATATAAACTTCTGATCTGAATGAAGCAGGAATATTGTTTACAGCTTTTAAATTTCTAATGGAAGATGAAATTTCTTTTACTTTTTCAAATTTCATTTCCTGTTCAGGGTCAATTTTAGATTCATCTATTTCAGGCAGCATTTCCAGCGAAATACTTTTATCATTTCTGTTCTCTTTAAGATTATGCCATAATTCCTCAGTAACGTAGGGAATTACAGGGTGAAGGATTTTGAGTATATTTTCATAATAATCAATTGCATCAGATAATATCCTTTCTGATTGAGCGGGATGTTCATTGATCTTTATTTTCATGAGCTCAATATACCAATCACAATAATCACTCCAGACAAAGTTATATAATGTCTTCGTATATTCATCTATTCTGTATTCATGTAAAAATTTTTCCGCGTTTTTTAAAGATGAATTATATCTGCTTTCCAGCCATTTATCGGTTAAATCATTTATATAAACATCCGATTGCAGGGTATCTGCGGTTTTAATCTTTTCCTTCATCATCATTAGGAATCTTCCTGCGTTCCACAATTTAGTGATGAAATTTCTTCCTATCTGAGTTTTCTCTTCATCAAATAATACGTCATTACCAAGAGGCGCCAGATATACGATGGTAAATCTTAATGAATCAGTACCGTATTTATCCATTAATTCTATTGCGTCAGAAAAATTACCGAGTGTTTTTGACATCTTAATTCCCTTACCGTCTCTTAACGTTGAGTGAAAATAAACTTCAGAGAAAGGTATGTCTTTCATATATTCCATTCCGGCCATAATCATTCTTGCGACCCACAAAAATATTATCTCAGGTGCTGTGGATAGAAAATCAGTAGGATAATAATATTTAAGATCTTCATTTGTCTTGTCATTTTCATTATTCTCCCACCCAAAAACGCTTAGAGGCCAGAGCCATGATGAAAACCAAGTATCAAGAACATCCTCATCCTGTCTCCAGTTTTCAATATCGGCTGGTGGCTCTGTTTCACAGTAAATTTCATTTGTTTCATTATGATACCAGATAGGGATCTGATGTCCCCACCAAAGCTGTCTTGAAATACACCAGTCCCGAATGTTCTCCATCCAGTGGTAATATACTTTTGTATATCTTTCAGGAAAGAATTTAATTTTACCGGATTTTACCACCTCAAGTGCAGGGTCAGCAAGTTTTTTCATGGATACAAACCACTGTTCGGATAAATAAGGCTCGATCACTGCTTTTGTCCTGTCAGATAAAGAAACATTATGCGCATAATCCTCAATCTTTATGAGAAGATCTTTCTCTTTTAGTTTTTCAATGATCTTTTCACGGGCTTCGGTAATTCCCAGACCGCTAAACTCCCCTGTCATTTCGTTTAGCTTTGAATCTTTTGAAAGAACGATAACAGATTCAAGTCCATGCCTCTTACCTATTTCAAAATCATTGACATCGTGCGCGGGTGTTACTTTCAAAGCGCCTGTTCCGAATTCCTTATCCACATATTCATCCTGTATTAATGGTATGAGTTTGTTTACCAAAGGAAGTATAACTTTTTTGTTTTTATACTTATTATATCTTTGATCTTCAGGATTCACTGCAACTGCCGTATCTCCGAACATTGTTTCAGGACGTGTTGTTGCGACTGTTACAAATTCTTCAGAATCCTCAATTCTGTATTTTATAAAATATAATTTATCATTTCTTTCTTCATAAAATATTTCATCATCACTTACAGCTGTTTGAGAAACAGGATCCCAGTTTACTATCCGGTATCCTCTGTAAATCAATCCTTTTTTGTAAAGATCGACAAATACTTTGCGTACATTATCGGATAATCCTTTATCAAGCGTAAATCTTTCGCGGGACCAGTCTACTGAAGCTCCAAGTTTTCTCAGCTGTTTTAAAATCACTCCTCCGTTTTTTTCTTTCCAGTCCCAGACAAGTTCTATGAATTTTTCTCTACCCAGATCATGTTTTGTCTTACCGCTTCTGGCAAGATCTTTTTCAACCATTACCTGAGTTGCTATTCCCGCATGATCCATTCCAGGTACCCAGCAAACCTCATATCCCTGCATTCTTTTCCACCTGCAGTATATATCCTGAATTGTGTTATTCAGCATGTGCCCAAAATGAAGAATTCCGGTCACGTTTGGTGGCGGAATAACAACAGAATATTTTTTCTTACCCGGCACCGGATGTGACTCATAAAGTTTGTTTTCATCCCAAAACTTTTGCCAGTAAATTTCTGAAGTTTTGAAATCAAATATTTTGGGGATCTCTGTCATAAAATATTAAATTAATTCTTTTTTATTTTGTTTATTATTCTGAAGTATTTCATTGGCAAGATTAAGATATGCAACCGCACCTTCGGAGTCAATTTTATACAAACACAGGGGTTTACCGTAAAAAGTTGATTCGTTCAGCAAATTTGTATTTGGTATAAAAGTATTAAGCAGGTATTTACTGTATTTTATTTTCAATTCCCTTTCGGAAATTTTAGTTACCTTGGAATCTTTTTCATACATTGTTAAGATAATCCCTTCTATGCTCAGATCCGGATTCGCTATCTCTTTTAACCAGTCAAAATAATTGAATAATCTGTCTACAGCCTCAAGAGAAAAATGTCCTGATTTAATTGGAATTAAAATTGAATCAGAAGCTACAAGAGCATTTGTTGAAATACCTTTAAGCAAAGGAGGACAGTCAATTATCACATATTCATAATAATTTTCAATTTCCTTTATTGCATTTTTGAGAATGAGTCTGTTTTCTGTGAATTTAAGAAATTTATCATGCGTACTTATTGAATAAATATTTGAAGGCACGAAATCAAGATATTCAAGATCAGTATGGTGAATTGCCGATTTTAATGAATGGGTAAACGCAAATACTTCAGCAAGACTGGCATTTATTTTATCTGAAGTAAAACCCAGAGCAATAGCTGATGCTCCGTATGGATCCACATCAATAAGCAAAGTTTTCTTTTCAGCAACTGCCAGAGAAGCTGCAAGATTAACCGCTGTAGTCGTCTTTCCTACGCCGCCTTTTGGAATACAAACCGATATTACTTTACTCAAAATCTGAAATTTTACAGTTTAGAAAAAAATATCTGATCATTGTTAATAACAAAGTAAGGTTTACACTGAACCTCAAAATCTTTAAATGGAGTATTTCGGCTTTTTGATCTGAACTTTGATGGATCAATTTTCCATTTCGCATTTCTGTCCAGAACTGTTATATTGGCTGCTTCACCTTCCGCTATTTTAACTTCTTTAAGCCTGAGTATCTTTCTTGGATTAACGGATAATTTCATAATAAGCTGTTCAAAAGATATCACACCTGTTTTCACAAGATAAGTAAAAGCAAGTCCTACGGCTGTTTCAAGTCCTATAATACCAAACGGAGAATCATTAAAACCCTGATTCTTCTCATACTCAGTATGTGGAGCATGATCTGTACAAATAACTTCAATTGTATCATCCTTCAATCCATCCAGAATACTTTTTACATCATCAGTAGTTCTCAGAGGCGGATTCATTTTTGCATTTGTATCATAATTACTGCATTCTTTATCCGTTAATATAAAATGATGCGGACAAACTTCACCGGTCACATTAATGTTTTCCTCTTTTGCTTTTCTTAAAAGTTCAACACTCTTTCCGCAGGAGATATGCTGTATATGGTAGCGGGAATTGTTTACATACTTTGTAAGCAATATATCCCTTGCTATGATTACAGTTTCACTGACCTCAGGAATACCTCCAAGTCCAGTAACAGTGGAGATAAATCCTTCATTCATAACACCTTTGTTACTAAGATCCATATCTTCACAATGTTGTATCACAACAGAATCGATCTGTGAAGTATATTCAAGTACTCTTCTCATTAATTCGGAATTTGCTATCGGACTGCCGTCATCGGTAAAAGCAATAGCTCCCGCTTCATATAATGATAAAATGGGAGATAGTTTTTCACCTTTCCTTCCGGATGTGGCGCAAGCGGCAATATCAATATTTACAATGTTTTCCTTGGTTCTACTGAGGAGATCTCTTACTATCAGAGGTGAATCAAGGGGCGGAGCAGTATTAGGCATGCACATCACCCCGGTAAATCCGCCGTTGGCTGCCGCTTCCGAACCGCTTTTAAGATCTTCTTTATGAGTCTGACCGGGATCTCTTAAATGCACATGCATATCATATAATCCGGGTACAATTGTTTTTTTCTTACAATTAATTTGTTTTGTATCATTTTTAAATCGGGTAACTTTACCAATTTTTTGAATAATACCATTTGAAATTAAAATATCAGCAGTCTTATAAAGATCTTCACCGGGTGAGATTATTTCCGCGTCTTTTAACAATAAATCCATCTTTACTAATTAATTTTTATTATCATTCATTAATTTAAAAATTGCGCATTTTACGGCAAGACCGTTTGTAACCTGTTGAAATATGTAAGAATTTTCCGAGACTGTTAAATTGTAATCAATTTCTACATTAATATTCATTGGTCCCGGATGAAGGATCTTTATACTTTTGTTTGATCTCAAAACTCTTTCATCTAATCCGTAATGTCTATTGTATTCATTAAGAGAAGGGATCAGATATCCGGCATCTCTTTCCAGCTGAACACGCAAAACATTCAGTACATCATTTTTCCTCACAGCTTCTTCAGGATCATGAAATACATTCACGCCAAGACCTTCAATATCCCTGGGAATAAATGAAACCGGACCGCAGACAGAAACATTAACATCATATTTTTTTAATCCGTATATATTTGAAAGCGCAACCCTGCTGTGTGAAATGTCACCCATTATACATACATTCAGCCCTTTAATGTCACCGTAAATTTCTTTCAGTGTAAATATATCCAGAAGGCCCTGTGTGGGATGTTCATTCCTGCCATCGCCGGCATTTATTATTTTTGAATCTGTAAATTTTTGAAGTAACAATGGTATTCCGGGAGTAGAATGTCTGATAACCGTATAATCAAAATTCATCGCATCTATGTTCCGGATTGTATCAAGAAGGCTTTCGCCTTTACTCATAGATGAACCGCCTGAGGTAAAACTGACCGTATTCATTCCCATCATTTTTTCTGCTAATTCAAATGATGTCAGTGTTCTTGTAGAGTTCTCAAAGAACAGATTAATTACGGATCTGGATCTGAGTTCCTCCTTTATTGTTTTCTTTTCAACAATTAATTTTTTAAAATATTTTGTCAGTTCAAATATCTCTTCAAAATAATTTAAATCAAGATTTCTTAAGCCTGAAAGATTATAAGGGAAATTCATTTTTTAATAAATTTACATTCCTATTAGGAAATTCCATAACACGTAGTCAAGAATAAGTATTGATGCTGCAGCAATAACAAACGCTTTAATAGTTGCCAGTCCGACACCTTCTGCTCCCCCACTTGTCTGGAATCCGATAAAACAACCGATTGAAGATATTGAAACACCGAAGAATAAAGCTTTAATAAATCCTGCTAAAATATCTTTTGCTTCAAAAGATTTCTTAAAAGCACCAAGAAATGTTTCGCTTGGTACATCAAGAAAAATAGTTGCTACAGAATATGAACCAAGTATTGCAATGGAGCTTGCATATATTACAAGTACAGGAAGCATGCATGTTGTTGCTACAATCCTTGGCATTGCGAGATATCTTACAGGACTGATTGCCATAGCTTCCAGAGCATCTATCTGTTCTGTAACTTTCATGGTTCCGAGTTCTGCAGCCATGGATGCACCTACTCTCCCGGCAAGAACAATTGCGGCCAGGACAGGACCTAATTCTATAATGATTGCCTTTGTGGTAGCTGAGCCGAGATAGCTGTATGAAATAAGACCCTTGATCTGATAAGCAGCCTGCCAGCATGAAACAGCACCCGTAAAAATTCCGATAATAGTGACAAGCGTTAGAGAATTTACCCCTACATGCATCATCTGTTCCAGTATCAATTTTCTATCTCTGAATACCCGTGGTAGATTTTTTACTACACCGGTCATAAGTTTTGAAAACTGTCCAAGCTCCGTAAAAAACTGAATAAACTTTCTTCCTATGAATGAAATCAAACAGTATTATGTGAGTAGTTAATAAAAAAAATATTAATAATTTTTTAGTTTCTGTACTTTTACCTGAAGAAGTTTTATACCTGATTTCTGCATAATTGTCATAACGAGACCTTTATAATCGATTCTTTCATAAATATCCGGCACGTGTCCGGTCACCTTTTGCAGAAATCCGCTTAAAGTCTGATATTCATCAGGATCAACTGGGATGTCCGCATTTAAAAGTTTATTGAATTCTTCAATAGTTATATTCGGATTTAAAAGATAAATACCCTTTCTGTCAGCCTTGATATTTTTTCCGTCAGTTTCTGTGTCATATTCATCCTCTATTTCGCCGAAAATTTCTTCAATAATATCCTCAAGAGTAATTAATCCCTCGACACCGCCATGTTCATTGACCACTATTCCCAGATGAATATTATTTTTCTGAAAATCTTT
Source organism: uncultured Ignavibacteria bacterium (assembly GCA_937872315.1). Taxonomy (GTDB): domain Bacteria; phylum Bacteroidota; class Ignavibacteria; order Tepidaquicellales; family Tepidaquicellaceae; genus JAGPCH01. The sequence goes on from CALMST010000066.1 coordinate 31,185, forward strand.
TAATATCTCGCCAATATGTTTAGTCTCAGGTATAAAATGAACCGGTCTTATAATATCCTGAAGCACAATAACTTCTTTATGCTCAGCAGCGCTAATGATATCCTTAGAATAAATAATACCTATGATATTATCTATTGTGTCTTTATAAACCGGAACTCTTGAATATCCTTCATCGATCATCTTTTCAATAATTTTATTCCTGTTATCTTCAATATCAATAGAAAACATTTTATTTCGCGGTATCATAACATCTTCTGCGGTTTTATCATTAAAGCCAAAAACCTTCTGAATTATGGCCTGCTCAGTTTCGTCTATTTCTCCGGATTTAGTTCCCTCTGATATTAGCATTCTTATTTCTTCCTCTGAATGTGATCTTTCAAATTCACTTACAGGTTCTATTCCGACAATTTTCAGTATCTTGTTTGCCGCAGTGTTCAGAACAATAATCGGAAGTTTAAATATCAGATAAAAAATATTTAACGGCCAGGCAATGAACAAAGTAGTCTGCTTGGGATGCCTGATAGCAAGGGATTTTGGAGCAAGTTCTCCTATAATGATATGCAGAAAAGTAATTAAAACAAAACCAACAGAAAGTGAAATTGTATGAATTGTTTTCGGATTATCAATGCTAAGCCACTGAAACAAAGGCTCCAGAATTCGCGCAGTTACCGGTTCTCCTATCCATCCAAGACCTAATGAAGATATCGTAATTCCAAACTGAGTTGCAGCTAAAGACTGATCAAGATTGGTAATAAGGCGAAGAGCAAGTTTTGCTTTACCATTTTTACTTATTTCTTCAGGTAACAATTGAGTTTTTCTTACTTTTACCAGTGCAAACTCAGCAGCAACAAATAAGGCATTGAGTAATACAAATAGTAAAAGTAAGAACAGATCAAAAAATATTGACTTAAAATCTTCCATGTGTTATGACATCAAAATAATTAATTCAATATATATCTTCAATTTAAAAGACTTTGTACGAAAACCAGAAATGTTTATCGGGAAGAATTTAATATTCAAAGAAAATTTATTTTGTAAAAATCATTTTCTTTATATCGGAAGTGTAGTTCGTTTCGAGCTTATAAAAATAAATTCCGCTTGACAATTCGCTGTATTTATTGGCATTAAATTCAATGCTGTAAGTGCCGGGTGATTGATAAGCATTCAGTAACTCATCAACAAACTGACCTGTAAGACTGTAAACTGAGCATCTTACTTTAGTTGGTACTAATACCTGATATGAAATTAATGTAGACGGATTAAAAGGATTCGGACTATTCTGATTAAGCTTGATCTCAGGAACTCCGGTAATACCCATCTTGATTTCCTCTGAAGCGACTACCTTATTGAAAATATCATAAACGCTTAGTTTATAATAATACACTCCATTTTCATCAGGATTGTCCGAAAAAGTATAATAATATGCTGAAAGTGTATCAGTTTCTTCTTTTTTTCTGAAATTTAAAAAAACAATTTCCGTGAGAGAATTATATATCTCATTCCCGGATTTTTTACTCTCAATTTTATACTTATTTAAATTGGCAGGATTAATTATTGTCCAGTTAAGTTCAATTTCCGCTTTATTTATTTTTGCAGTAAAAGACCCAATCTTATTTTTAAATTTATCAACACTGTCCGCGGCAGATAAATTTGAAAATAAAATTACAATAAATATTCCTGTTAATAATTTCTTCATTGTGTCATTTATTTTTATCTGTACTCCTGTAAAAAATCCAATCGCCTTTTAAGTTTCTCTTTTGGAACAAGTAGTTTATCCTTGCCAAAAACAGCTTCTTCCTGACTGCTGAATACAAGTTCATAATCATCGCTCATGACTATTGCTTCTTCCGGACAGACTTCTTCGCAAAATCCGCAGAAGATACATCTGACCATGTTTATTTCAAATTTTTCTGGATATCGTTCTTTATCTCTTTCAGTCTCTCCAGCCTGAACTTCGATAGCAAGAGCGGGACATACCCTCGAGCAAAGTGCGCAGGCAACACATCTTTCACTGCCGTCATCTTCCTGAACTAATACAGGTCTTCCTCTGTATGATGCAGGCGGTATCCATTTTTCCTCGGGATATTGTCTTGTGAATTTTGGCTTGAACATTTGCTTAAAAGTAAGTCCAAGTCCTTTAACGATCTGCGGTATGTATGTTTGTTCAAATAAGTTTAGATCTTTTTTCTTAATTATTGGCATATGTATAAAATCGTTTTAGCAAATATAACAGAAAGTTTAATAAATATTAAGGTATTATTCGTACAAAATTTTATTACTCCTGAAGATAAATATTATAATTATAATTTACTTAATCCAAAAGTAAATAAAAGATACAATCCGGTCAAAGCAAAAGCAATATGGATAAATAATATCAATTTCGGATATTTTTTTCCGGATAATGTCGTGGCTATCATCCCGCCTCCAAAAAAGAATGCAAATAACAGAAAGAAAAATCCGGTTACAGGAACATCTCCTTTTTGAAATGACATATAACCTATAAAAAGAGCCAGACCTAACAAACCAAGAGACCCGTGAATAATTCCGGTCACTAGCCTGGCTGGTTTTTTTGAATATAATCTGATCAAAAGAAAAATACCCAGCATTGCAACGGAAAAATAAAGTATCAGAATAAAATTAAGCATTTACCGTTTTTCAATAAAGTATTAATTATAATATCAAATTTTAATGTATTGTTTAAGGTATAATTTTATGTAAAATCAAATTGAGATACATTTCAGTCCAAAACATTATAACTATATATAGAAATAGATTCATCTTTACTCTTGCTAACTTTTTTTATTTTGAACGAAAATGAATGATGCAGATAAAAATCTCCCGCTTGTTGAAAAGAAAAATTGCCGGAATTCATGCATAATCAGCGGCAAAAATTTCAACTCAAAATATGGCAGAAGAGCGCAGCCGGGTGTTTCAGACAGATATTTTTTGTCTTTCGCCAAAGCTTTGAATCTCTTCCGTCAATTAAACTCAGTCGGGTATGTTTCTTTCATTATCTGAAATACCGGATTCTGAATTGAATTTAAATCAAAAATTAATTTTAAAAAATATTTTTGAAAGCAAATATTTGAAGATCTCATTATAATTTTAAGAATATTATTCTTTTATGATTTTTGTTCAATTTCAAACTTATTAGTATTTTTTTAGTCGCAATAAAAATTTATTTTTGCACTTATGTTAATTCAAAAACCTAAAGGTACATACGATCTTCTTCCGGAAAAAGCATTTCAGAGAACCTCCATAGAAAATAAGATCAGAAGCATTTTTTCAGATTTTAACTATAATGAGATAAGAACTCCGGCTTTCGAAAAAACTCTGCTTTTTAAACGAGGGATAGGTGAGGAAACTGATATTGTATCTAAGGAAATGTATTCTTTTAATGACGGGGAATTTACATTAAAACCGGAAATGACTGCTCCTGTGATAAGAGCTTATCTGGAAAACAGCCTTTATAATGAATCCCCTCTTCAGAAATTGTATTATATTTCGAATATGTTCAGACGCGAACGTCCGCAGGCAGGAAGATTCCGCGAGTTTTCCCAGTTCGGAGCAGAGGCGATCGGCAGCGCTGATTATCTTGTGGATGCTGAAATGATACTTCTTGCTGATTCCATTCTTAAAAGTCTCGGCATTAGAGATGTTAAGATCAGAATAAATACCATCGGAACATTAGCTGAACGGGAAATTTATCTGAAGGAATTTAAAAACTATCTTTCAAAATATTTAAATGAACTTTCAGGCGATTCACAGAGGAGATTCGAAAAAAATCCATTAAGGATTCTTGATAGTAAATCAGAAAAAGACAATGAGATATTAAAAGATGCTCCGGTGCTATATGAATTCCTTAATGAAAATACTAAGAAATATTTTGAAGACATTTTATCCTTGCTTGGTACTCTGAATGTTGATTATCAGACAGACTATAAGCTCGTAAGAGGTTTTGATTATTACACTTCCACTACTTTTGAATTTGTTTCGGATGCCTTGGGAGCGCAGAATTCTTTACTTGGCGGCGGCAGATATGATCTGCTTACAGAGCAGCTGGGTGGAAAGCCGGCACCTGCTATTGGTTTTGCTGCCGGATTTGAAAGACTTATGATGGTGCTTGAGAATTCCGGATTTAATTTTCCTGAAGAGAAAAAATTGAATTTATTTATAGTTTCAATGGATGAGGAATCAAAAATAACAGCTTTGAAATTAATTACCGCTTTAAGAGCTCAGAATGTAAAGTGTGATACGGATTACCTGAACAGAAGCGTTAAATCACAAATGAAAGAAGCTAACAGAATGAATGCAGAATATGTGCTTGTACTTGGTGAAGATGAGATAAGATCAAATTCCGGAAAGATAAAAAGAATGTCAGACGGAAATGAAACAGAAATTCCGGATATTTTAAACATTAATTCTGATTTATTTAAAGTCTCATGAATTTAATGATACACAATTAAACTAAGTTAAACATTTAACAAATTTACCAATTATGAGAACCAGAGCCGTAAGACCTGATAAACTTGATTTTGAATATGAACTTAATATCTCAAGATCTCATGATGATATTTTAAAAAAGGATTTTATATTGTTTGAATTCCGAACAAAAAAAATATTTGAGAATTTTGCATACAGGATCAACGTAATTCCCAAGATAAATACTGAAAAAAAAGAACTGGAGTTTAATATTGAAGGATTATCCGCTCCGAGACTTGATATTTCCAAGGCAGGTCATGCCGTATATGAGTATAAATTTTTTGAATTTAAGAGCATTGAATATGATCTTAAACTTATGAAATACAATAAAAGCAAAACACTGTTTAAATTTAAGATCACTCCTAAAAATATAAAACTTACACTTGATCCCCCAAAAAAATTCATTAAAGTTTATACGGAAGGTAATTAATGTATCCAAAATTATTTGAAATAGGACCGGTTCCGGTTTACAGCTACGGATTAATGCTGGGAATCACATTTCTTGTTGCAAGCTCTCTATTCAGCAGGGAGTTAAAACGAAACGGGATGGATGAAAATATAAGCGTCACCATTACTTTCCTGTGTCTTATAGGCGGTATAATCGGCTCAAAGTTATTTTACGTGCTCGAGGAATGGAATTTCGGAGGAGGTCTTCCATTATCATCGTATTTCACAAAAGATGTTTTACTTTCTCCTTCAGGATTAACCTTTTACGGAGGTTTGATCCTTGCGATTATTCTTGTTTTAGTTTACTGCAGATCAAAAAAATTATCCGTGCTGAAGATGTTTGATCTAATGGCTCCTGGCGCTGCGATTGGTTACGGATTTGCGAGAATAGGCTGTCATCTTTCCGGAGACGGCGATTACGGAATACCTGTTAACGGAACTATGTGGGAGTTTCTGGGATACAGTTACATTAACGGAACTGTCCCGACAAAGCCGGGAATACTGGTTCATCCTACATCAATTTATGAATTTATTGCAGCTATTTTTATATTTCTTTTTCTCTGGAAAAGAAGGGATAAATATAAAACGGCAGGCATTATTTTTGCGTACTATCTGATCCTTTCCGGCATTGAAAGATTTATTATTGAATTTATCAGATTGAATCCCAGAATTGTTTTTGGCTTAAGTCAGGCTCAGATTATTTCTTTAGCCATGATTGCAATCGGATTTTTTATATTGTATCCGAGACTTAAAGAAGAAAATGAATTAAAATTAAAATCATCAGTTACAACTTGAATAATTTGCTGTTATATTCAAAGCCGGATTGCCATTTATGTGAAGAAATGAAAATAATTGTTCTTAAGATCCGGAAAGAAAAAAATTTTAACTTTCAGGTGATCAATATAAATGAAGATAAATTATTATATGAAAAATATAGAGAAAAGATACCGGTTCTGGAATTAAACGGCAGAATTATTGCAAAATTCAGAATTGATGAGGATAAACTTAAAAACTGTCTTTTAAGAAATTAGGAAATTCGCTTTTTATATATTTTAATAACCATTAATTTAACAATATCATTAATTTAAAGTAAATCGCAATGAAAAATATTTTTAAAACCACAAAAAGAATTACGGTATTCATATTATTTGTTTTTATTTTCTCGGATTTAAAAGCGGAAGATCTAGATTTGAATACAGAGGTTAACGATAATGTACCTGCGGCGGGAACAACAGTTAAGAAATGGTTTATAGGTGGAAATGTTGGCGCTACCTTCGGTGATCTGAATCAAATAAGTATTTCCCCATTGGTTGGTTATCAGTTCTCCCCTGAGTTTTCCAGCGGATTGCAGTTCATATATAATTATTCATGGCAGACTGTTAATGAAGGTCAGAGCAACCAGTCATCAATAAATTCAAGTACTTTCGGCGGAAATGTTTTTTTTCAGTATAATCCGATAAGTGAATTTTATCTTAAAACCGAATTTGAATATGATTCATATTCAAATTTTCAGACTACACAGAATACAACCATTAATCAGGCAGTACCATTTTTATTTTTAGGGGCAGGATACAGTAAAAAGATATCTAAAATTGCCACCATAAATGCCGGGATAAAATTTGATCTTCTAAACAATATTAACTCACCATATCAGAGCGGGACTCCATTTTTTTATGTGGGGACAGGTATAGGCATATAATCAGGGAAATCTGACTTTCCGGCATATGTAACCGGTGTATTCTCAGCGTAAAAAATCTGATCGTCCTGAATATATTATATTTCAATAAAGATTCTATACTTTTAATTTTAATAGCGGTTATTATAAATTCCTTGAAATTCTAGAGTATCATTAGTATTTTGGCAACATTCAATAAACTAAATAAGAAATGAAAAGAACATATCAGCCAAGTAACCGGAAGAGAAAAAACAAGCACGGTTTCAGAGAAAGAATGGCTACAAAAAACGGCAGAAAAGTTATTGCTCGCAGAAGAGCCAAAGGCAGAAAAAAGCTTACAGTAAGTGATGAATTTGTAAGACATCCATAGAAATTCAGTTAAATGGACAATAGTGAAGAGTCTAAAAACGATCATAGATTAAGAAAATATGAAATATTAAGAGGACATAATTCTTTTAAAAACGTTTTACAGAATTCCGGAACTATTTCTACAGAGTATCTAAAAGCATTTGTTAATAAGCAACCAACAGAAACAAATATTACAGAATTTTCTAAAAGCCCGCTTTTTACCGGTAATGTAAAAGTGGGCTTTATTATTGCAAAGAAAAAATTCAAAAAAGCAGTAATTCGAAACCGGATAAGAAGGATTCTAAAAGAAGCTTACAGACTGAATAATACCAAATCAGATCTGTTTAATCTTAAATTAAACATTATTTTTACTTTAAGCGAAAATGGTTATGAATTATTCAGGAATAATACAAAATTAAAACCCGGTTTTATCAGAAATGACATGAATTTACTTACTGCCAAAATTAAATTAAAATACCCTTCTCTTTGAGTTATATAATCATTTTAGTCATAAAAATTTATCAAAAGATATTTTCTCCATTGTTTGCAGGTTCATGCAGACATTACCCTTCCTGTTCTGAATATGGAATTGAAGCATTTGAAAAACACGGGTTTTTCAGAGGAACATACCTCACAGCAAGAAGAATACTCAGATGTAATCCGTTTTTTGAAGGAGGTTTCGATCCTGTTCCGGATGAAAAGGATCTGAATAAAAAATATAAAACACAAAAAATAAAAATTTAAGATTATAATAATTAATGGATAAAAGATCAGTACTTGGATTTGTATTAATTGGAATTGTACTTATGATATGGCTTTATTGGAATTCCTCCAATCAGCAAAAAGCAGTTCAGAATATACAACAGAAAAATGATTCGGTAAATATAACAAAAAAAGGAGATGATTTTAATGATCCCGTTTTAAATGATACTGTTTCAGAAAAAACGGAGACAAAAGAAATTGCGGATTCACTTCGAAATGATTCTCTTGTGCTGAAATACGGAAGTATTTTTGGAAACAAAGCAATCGGTGCCCGTGATATTCCCCCGGAAAAAGTTATAATCATAGATAATGAAAAAGTTCAGCTGGAATTCAGTAATTACGGCGGAGGTCTTAAAAAATATACTATAAAGAATTATCAGACATGGGATAAAAAGCCTTTGCAGCTCATAGACTGGAAACAGGGAAAAGAACTTCATTTGTTGTTTACTTCTAAAGAAGGAAGACTTATCAACACCAAAGATCTCGTTTTTGAATCTGATTATGCAGAATGGAAAAATGTAGATCTTACAAGTGATTCCGAATTCAAATTGCAGTATGTTTTAAACGTAACTCCTGACGGCTCTGAGAAAATTGTAAAAACCTATACTTTTTTTAGTGATAAATTTGAATTTGATGTAAATTACGAATTCATTAATCCGGGTAAATTCATATCGGATAATAAATATCAGGTTGTATGGGAATCATCATTAAATCTTACCGAATACAGAAGCGATCAGGAAGCCACCTTTTCTGAAGCATTTGCTTACATGGGAGGTGAACTTGAGACTCTCGATGCAAATAAGACCGGTGAAGATTTTAAAGCTGATTATAACGGCAATACCGATTATGTGAGCACAAGGACAAAATATTTCGGATTATTTATTATTCCGGACGGACGAAAAGGTGACGGAGCTTTTATGAGCGGATATAAGGAAGATCTTAAAGATAATGGTTCGAGAGAACATTACTCCATCGCAGTCAAAATGGATATTAAGAATGATAAGAAAGAAACTTCATCATTTAAAATTCTGATAACTCCTCTCGATTATAAAATACTTAAAGCATATGAACTGGATCTTGAAAAGACTTTAAGATTCTCGCTGGATTTTATTGTCAGGCCAATTGCGCAATATCTGATCCTGCCTGTCTTTTTATTTCTTCATAGTCTGATCCCGAGCTGGGGAATTGTTATTATTCTGTTTGCTTTCCTAATGAAAGTAGTGTTGAATCCTCTGACAAAAAAGCAAATGGAATCAATGAAAAAGATGTCACAGCTTAATCCAAAGATCACACATATTAGAGAAAAATACAAAGATGATCCCGTAAAGGCTAACCAGCAGATAATGAAGCTTTATAAGGAAGAGAAAATAAATCCTGCCGGCGGATGTCTTCCTATGCTTCTGCAGCTTCCAATTCTTTATGCATTGTTCGGAGTATTTAACTCAACAATTGAACTGAGAAATGAAAGTTTTCTCTGGATCAAGGATCTTTCTTCACCTGATGTGATTCTGGATCTTCCTTTCAAGATCCCGATTTTCGGAATAAGTCAGATCTCAGGTCTTGCGCTGGCAATGGGTATAACAATGTTCATTCAGCAGAAAATGACAATAACAGATCCGAAGCAGAAAGCCATGGTATATATTATGCCGGTTATGCTTACGTTATTGTTTTTCAGTTTTCCCGCCGGTCTGAACCTTTATTATTTTATGTTTAATTTATTTTCAATCACTCAGCAATGGTGGACAAATAAAAAGAATCCAAAGCCTGCGGTTGAAGTTGTCACCGGAAATAATACAATAAGTAAAAATTCAGTTACTTCAAAAAAGAAGAGTCTTCAGGGACCTAAAAAATAAATATTGGGGAATATTTTGGTTGATCCCGGAACCATTATTATCGTTCAGATAGGTAAGATAGGAGATATGATTCTTACAACTCCCCTGTTCCGGGAGATAAAAAAAATATATCCTGATTCTTTTTTATCCGTTCTCGCAAGTGATACAAACAGAATTATTGCTGAAAATGATCACAATGTAGATAAAGTCATTACTTACAGAAAAAATTTTCTGTCAACATTTCAGCTCTGCTTTTCCTCAGTAAAAAATCAGGATATCTGGATCGATACAAAAAATAACTATTCACGAACATCCTCAATTCTCCCGAAAATTTTTAAACCAAAACTATCACTTGGTTATAACTTTTCAAAGCCGGTTTTTAATATTGATCTAAAAAATTTTCAGAGTGGAGATCATGCTACAGATATAAATCTCTCGCCCATAAAATATTTAGCGGAAAATAAATATCCTCAGAGTAAAATCCCGGAATTGAAAATTCCTGATTCTGTAAAATTAAGGATTGATCCATTGATAAATAAAAAATCAGATTCTATAAACATAGTTATCAATATTTCAGCAGGAGATGAAAGCCGTTATCTTCAAAAGGAGAAATGGGCGGAAATAATTAAGGGAATTGGCAGGAATGAAAGGTTTAACATATGCCTGACCGGTCTTGACAGGGATAAGGATATTTTAGATTATCTGATAAATAATACTGAAAAGCAGGTTGTGTATCATATTAAAACAGAAAATATTTTAGAAACTGCAGAAGTGATCAGTAAATGTAATATTGTTATTACACCTGATACATCAATTATTCACATATGCTCAGCTTTTAACAAGCCGGTTATAGGAATCTATCCTGATATCAAATGGAATCTTGAAAAGTTTTATCCTTTATCAGATAAAAAAGAAGTGGTGGTATCAGCAAGTAAAAGAAATATAGCTGATGTAACTTCAGCTCAGATACTTGGTTCTTTTGAGCGGTTGTATAAGTTACTTTATTAGTGGAAATGCCGAGAGTCGAACTCGGGTCCGGAAAGAAGACCATTAAAACTTCTACATATTTAGTCTGCACTTTCTAAAACTTCACATTTAACGGGCAGGCAGACAAGCCTTAATAAATGCTATTCTGAAAGAGTTTCATCATCAAAACTCAGACAATCTTGATGACTAACTTATCTGAATTGACGCTCTTACCACCCCGATAAGTGAGGACAGATCAAGCGAGGTTGCTTATTTTATTAAGCAGCCATAGCGTAGTTATTTTCTACGTTGTTGTTGTTTAATTTTTTCTGCTTTTTTTAAGTGATAGCAAGCAACACTATATGCAGTTCTAACCATCTTTCTCCCCGTCGAAACCGTTGCATTCCCGGGAAAACTTTTTAAAGAACAATGTTAAGCTGTTTTAATATTGGATGAAGACGATGTTTTGTTTTCATTATCAGAGCTTCCGGATTCTTTGCTTTCATCAGCTGCCGGAGTATCTTCAGATTTGGCATTGTATAAAATTCCAATCGGAACTACAACACAATAACCGAAAATTAAAAGAATCGGAGCTACAATAGTTGGTAAAAAACCATCAACTGAATTTTCCGACATCAGGATATAACCAAGTATTATCAAAACAATTCCTGAAGCTATAATCATATAATTTTTTGATGTTAAGGCAAAATGCAAGTGACTTAACTCTCTTTTAGTTTTCCTTGATTTAATATTCTGAACATTTTGCTGTTTTGACTTTGCCATAAGTTTATTTATTTATTTATTTTTGCTATTTCATTATAAAAATGTGAGATACTTAAAATACCTCTGTGAAAATTAATAAGATTAAAGTGTTCATCAGGTGAATGAATGTTTTCATCGGGTAATCCAAAGCCAAGTAATATAGTAGGAGCATTCAGAATTGACTGAAAAGAGCTTACAACTGGAATTGAACCGCCACCCCTCGTAAATAAAGGTTTCTTTCCAAAACCTTTTTCCATAGCTGTAACAGCTGCTTCCATTCCCGGAGAGTCTATCGGGGTAATAGCTCCTTTTCCTCCGTGAAGAGATGTTATTTTTACTTTGACCGATTTTGGAGTGATCTTATTGACATAATCAGTAAATAATTTCCCGATTTTTTCAGGTTCCTGATCAGGCACGAGTCTCATTGAGATCTTAGCATAAGCCTTGGATGGTAAAACGGTTTTTGCACCTTCTCCCTGAAATCCTCCCCAGATGCCGTTACAGTCCAGTGTAGGTCTAGCAGAGTCTCTTTCCAAAGTATTATAGCCTTCTTCACCAAAGAGTTCATCAATTCCAAGATCTTTCTTGTATTTTACTTCATCAAATGGAAGTTTTTTATATTCTTCTCTTTCATTTTCCGAAAGTTCGATAACATCATCATAAAATCCGTCTATTAATATTTTCCCTTTATCATCTTTAAGCCTGCAAATAATATGAGCAAGAGCATTTATAGGATTATCAACTGCTCCTCCAAACTCGCCTGAGTGAAGATCTCTGTTAGGTCCTGTTACTTCAACCTGCATGTAAGCTAATCCTCTTAAACCGTAACATATTGAAGGTGTCTGATTATCAATCATTCCGGTGTCAGAAATAACGACATAATCACATTTAAGAAGCTCTTTATTAGCTTTTATGAAGTTATCAAGATTTACACTGCCGATTTCTTCCTCACCTTCAATAAGCATTTTAATATTTACAGGCAAAGAACCGTTATTCTTCATATGTGATTCAATGCTCTTGAAATGGATAAAAACCTGACCTTTATCATCTACGGCTCCTCGTGCAAATATCTTCCCGTCCCTGATGGTTGCGGAAAAAGGTGGATCTGTCCAAAGATCTACAGGATCTACCGGCTGAACATCATAATGTCCGTATATCAAAATTGTTGGTTTATCATCCCCCGCATGCAGCCATTCTCCGTAAACCACAGGATGTCCCGGAGTTTCCATTATTTTTACATTATCAAGTCCTACTGAAATCATTTCATTCCTAACAAATTCAGCGCAGGTCTTCATGTCCTTGACATTTTCCTGATTGGTACTGATTGAAGGGATCTTTAAAAATTCCTTTAACTGTTCTACAAAATTATCTTTGTTATCTGAGATATAATTTAAAATTTTTTCCATTTATATTGTCTGTCAGGTAATTAAAAATGCGATTTTAAAAACCGCATTTTTAAATTTATAATTTAAATTTTAAGGATCATTGCTGTTTCTTTTGTTCCAGTCTTTGAAGATCTTCTTTTGCGCTTGCACTTTCAGGGTCTATCTCAAGCGCTCTTTTTATACTGGCAATTGCATCATCAACTTTCTCCAAAGCTTCTTCCGACCGTGCTTTCCAAAGCCAGGACTGGAAATAATCGCTATCCAGATTGTTTACTATATCAAATGTTGCAATAGCATCTTCATATTTTTGAAGAGAATAATAACAAAGACCTTTATAGACATATGCGGCTAGTTGTTTGCTACCTAACTCAATTGATTTATCAAAGCTAACTATTGCTTTTTCATATTCCTTTTCACCAAACTGCGCAACACCCATTTCATAAAATATTACATCATCCGTACTATCTGCTGCAATTGCATCATTGAAACTATTATATGCACTGTTATAATCTTTTTTCTTAACATAAATTTTTGCAAGCTGGATAAAATCTTCCGTATCATAAAGATTTTTCGGGACTTTATTGAAATATTCAAGAGCTTTATCATACTCATCCTTATCATTATATACATAAGCTGTATATTTATATGCTGATGACAGATCTGCATCAGGGTTTTCTGAAATAATTGACTGAAGTTTGGTAAGAGCTTCGTCATATTTTTTCTGACCGTAAAGAACCTTTGCAATATAAGTTTGTCCTTCTACAGATCCGGGTTGTAATTTATCATATTTCTCAAAAGCAGTAAGGGCTTCATCATAATTTTCATTAAAATACAGCAGTCTTCCCAATTCCAGATATCCGTCTGCAAAATTAGGATTTAACTGTACAGATTGTTTAAATTCTCCGAGAGCTTCATTATATTCCTTTTGACGGAAATAAACTTTACCCAGTCCGTAATGCGCATTTGCGTTAGAGGATTGAATGCTTATTGCTTTATTATAATTGTCAACTGAAGGTTTAAACGCTCTCCGGAAATAATAAGCATCTCCAAGTCCTACATATACATTAGGGTTTTTACTGTCAATTGTCGTCGCGAAGGTAAGAACTGTTATCGCTTCATCAATTTTCCCGGCTACGGTGTAATTATTAGCCTGGGCAAGTAAAACATCCACATTTTCAGGCTCTTCCTTAAGCGCTTTTTTAAAATATGTATCAGCTTTATCATATTCCTTTTTCTTGCTGTATAAATTTCCCATTGTTGTCAAAGCTCCTATACCTTCATCATCTTTCTTTAGAGCTTTCTGCAGATTAGTTTCGGCTTCTTTTACGGAGCCTGTATTTAAAAGAGCAAGTCCGTAATAATAATAACCCTCGTAACTGTCATCACCTTTGACAGCATTTTTGAGAAGATCAACGGCTTTTACATAATCACCTCTTTTTGCTGCTTCTACTCCGGGATCTATATCCTGTGCATATAAATTGGCTGAAACAAAAATAATAAATAATAAACCGAAAAATTTTTTGAATGATTTGTTCATTATAAGTTTAAGTTTTTAATAAAATAATTAATTTAATTGTATTGTCCTTACAGGTTGACTAACCGGAACAAGACTGTTTTTAAGTACAATCTTTTGACCATCCGTTTTTATAAGAAAATTAATCAAACCGGTAGCAAGACTGATCCCAGGATCGCTTGATAAAATATAAATTGTTCTTCTGTAAGGATATTTTGCGTTATAAAGCAGACCCTGATGAAATTCGGCATAATCTTCCTGAAATCCGGATTCATTAATTTTTGATATTCTTAGAGAACTTACAGTTGTATCAGTTGTATCCTGCTTTCCCAGTGAAAGCCAGTTCATCGTAATGATCCCAATAGAATTTTCGTTTTCCCTTACACTGTTGAGCATTTGAACTGAAGTGGAACACATGACAGCCGCTGTTGTATAATCCATATTTCTTAAAATACTGTCCTGTATATATTCATATGTTGCTGAATTTTTTCTCTGGATAAAGATCTTAATTTTATTCAGTTCACCCTTAAAAAATAATTTTGCATCCCGGTTTTGCTCCTCATCCTGTGCTTTAATATCTGTCCAGTATTTATATTCACCGGATAAAATATTTTTCAGATCAGATGAGGTAACTCTTTTAATGGGATTTTCATTATTAACAATAAATCCAATTCCATCTATAGCCAGAGGGTGTTCTGTAACTTCCATTTTATTTTTCTGAATAATCTCTCTTTCCTCATCATTCAAATTTCGTGATACGACAATAAGCTTAGTGTCCCTGTTTATGAAATCTACAATTGCATTTTTTGTAGGAACTGATTTCATTAAGATCTTTGCTTCCTTGTTCAATCTTTCAAATTCAGTGATCTCTGCTTTCATCAGCGGTTCAACATTTTCATCTACTACAATTGACATTTCTCCCGAAGTTGAAACAGATTTGATCTCATCAAAATCACAACCGCAAAATTGAATAATTATAAGACCTATAAATATATGTATTAAAGATAATTTCATTTATTATTCAGTAATTTTTCTCTTTCATCATTTATCCTTTTTCTGTTTTCTTCCATTTTGAGCTGCTTTATTTTCGAAAAAGAATTTACAAAACGATAAACACCATAGATCATTAAAACTATGCCAAGCATAAATTTTGAAGTATCCACTTTTCCCGGAAACAAGACTCCTGTAGTAAGCAGAATTCCAAAAATAAAAGTAATAAAAGCGGTAAAAAAATTTATTATAATTGAAGCATTCAAATCAATCGGTTGAATTATACATGAAGGTGTTAAAAATATTAACCTTCACAATAAAGATCTTGAGAATCCAATTATGAAGGTTAATTAATATGAATAATCATAAATAATTTCAGGTGTTAATTGTCATCACTTTCTTCATCATCAGACGATTTTTTCTTATCTTTTGAGCTAAGCGTAAAACTAAATGGAACGCTGACCCAGCATTTAACAGGTTGTCCGCCTTGTAAAGCCGGAGTAAATCTGAGTCCCATAACTTTATCGGATACTTCATCTCTGAAAATATCAGGACCGCTAATTCCACCAACTTTTACTACAGAGCCGTCAGTTCCCACCAGTACTTTTGCCACTACCCTGCCTTCCATACCTGATTGTCTTGCAATTTCCGGATATCTCATTGATCCTTTAACAGAACCGAGATTAACCGCTACAGGTGCTTTTTCAACTTCAAACTGCTGGAAAATTTCTTTTTTCTTTTCTTCTTTCTTTTCTACTTTTTCTTCAACTTTTTTCTCAACTACTTTTCCTGAAAATTCTGTTGCAGTCACTTTATTTGGATCATCTGTTCCTTCAGAGGCAACAGGAAGTTTTACTTCTTCAAGTTCTTTTTGATTTTTTAACTGTACCTCTTCTGTAATAAGTTTTTTTGGCACAGGCTCAGGAGCTAACGCAGCAAGATCCTTTAAAGCAACATCCTTGGGAAGTTCCGGAGGTACTTCATCTATAGGGGGTGGAACATCAAGATCAGCAAGTGTAATTTCCCTTTGTTGATTTTCAAGGTCTCTGGCTTCTTTATCTTTAGCCCATAATATATAGGCAAGACTTGAAACTGAAAGAATTACTGCAATGATAATTGCAACAATTAAACCTCTTGTAACAAATTTCTGATAAAGTCTTTTTAACTCAGGAGCACCATATTTCATATTCTTACTTATTTGCGAGAATACTGCGTAACTGTTGTCTAAGTTTTGTGACACTTTAACCTCCGTTTTAGGAATTTTTAAAATTGTTTAAATATATAACTCAGTTAAATTAATTTTGTTCCGTAACTTAAAATAAAAATTAAATAAATAAAAGTTACTTAATAAATATTCTGATAAATTCTTTTACCTTTTTGGTCCGAAATAAGGAAGAACCCCTATCGGATTATAAAAATATTTTTTAACCAGATCGGCGCTCGAATACACATCCTTCCGGGAATCATTATTGGAAAAATGAAGATTACCCTCTTCTTCCTCACTGACCAGTTTTATATATTCATCATTATCGGATAATACGATATTATCGTAATTGACAACTGCATTCAGGTCATCTTTCTTTTCATAAAATTTCAAATAACTTCTGGGCAGGATCTGTTTATCCGGAATCTCTTTATCATAGCTTATATATACTCCGGATACAGGAATAACATTCGGATCTATAATAAATCTAGCTCTTTCCTCCGTATAATATTTTCCGTTTACAAGATTATATAAATTTGAAGCAAGCATCACTTTGTAATCATCTTTAGTATATTCCCTTTCATTTTTGAAATCTTTCGGCGCAAAGGCAACTGTCCTGGCTGAATAATTTTTTAAAGCAAGCACTAATGTTCCTTTCGGACAATCTGCAAACAATTTTTTTGCATCTTCATGTTTCATTCTAATGCACCCGTGTGAAGATGGTCTTACTCCAAGGTGAACATAATAACCGGTTCCGTCTATTGAATGAAATCCTATACCCTGATTAAAAGGCATGAAATTATACATATTTGCTGCATTGAACTGAGAAGACTGATGGTGTTCGACTTTATGAAAAATAGCAAACAAACCGGGTCTGGTTTCGAGAGCTTCAGGATCTCCGCCTTTATTATTTCCCGTTGAAACCGGATATTTAACAGTTCTTCCATCTCTCCAGTGCTGATACACCATTTGTTCATTAATCCTTAACTCAAGCCAATTGTCGAGATCGGTATAGACCGTATCTTTTATTTTTCCCGAAAGATCTTCCGAGGATAATATATTATATTTACCTGAATTTTTAATTTCATTCCCGTTGGTTTCATAAGATAAATATTTTTTAACGGAAACGTTCTCTGAATTTAAAACTACAAAAATTCCGGATAAAAATAAAATTAAAATAAATAAGGGTAAAATTAAAACTAATAAACTCAGTTTACCCTTTTTTAAATTAACATCCTGAAAATTATGTGAACTATTGACTTCTGACATTTATATAAATTTTGTAAAAATATTAAATAAAAAGTTAATTTAAAACATAAAATTATTTACAAGCACTTTAATTTTATATAACATAACGAATATATTTAATTAAAGGTTTTAGGTAAAACCTGATAATAATCAGTAAAATTTGGTATTAAAAATATTGAGAATTGTATTGAAAATGCTATCCGAATTTTCCGGTAATATATTCTTCAGATAATTTTTCTCGTGGGTTTGTAAACATTCTTCTGGTTTTTGAAAACTCAATCAGCTTCCCTAAATAAAAAAAAGCTGTCATATCGCTAACTCTGGCTGCCTGCTGCATATTGTGAGTTACAATGACAATTGTGTAATCATTTTTAAAATTAAATATCAATTCCTCTATTTTGGCTGCAGATATTGGGTCTAATGCGCTTGTTGGTTCATCCATTAATATAATTTCAGGATCAACCGCTATTGTTCTTGCAATGCAAAGTCTTTGCTGCTGTCCGCCGGATAAACTCAGAGCGGGGGTCTTCAGTCTGTCCTTTACTTCATCCCACAGACCTGCATGTTTAAGATTCTTTTCTACAATTTGATCATAATCAGATCTTTTACTGGATCCGTTTAGTCTTAATCCGGCTATGACATTTTCATAAATTGACATTGTAGGAAACGGATTTGGTTTTTGAAAAACCATTCCAACTTTCTTTCGAATATCAACAGAATTATATTTTG
Organism: uncultured Ignavibacteria bacterium; assembly: GCA_937872315.1. Lineage (GTDB taxonomy): Bacteria > Bacteroidota > Ignavibacteria > Tepidaquicellales > Tepidaquicellaceae > JAGPCH01. Next base: position 49,528 of record CALMST010000066.1, read on the forward strand.
TAATATTTTCACCGTTTATGAATATTTCACCAAATACCCTGGCGGAAGGTGTCATATCATGCATGAGATTGAGTGATCTGAGAAAAGTAGATTTACCACATCCGGAAGGACCTATTATGGAAGTCACCCTGTTTTTTCTGATCTTCAGATTAATATTTTCAATGCCTGCCCTTTTGTTAAAAAATACACTCAGATCTTTTGTCAGAACAGCAGCTTTGGAATTTAAATCTGATTCTTCCTGAATTTCAGTGTCAATTTCTGATTCAATATTGTCGATATCATTATCCATGGAGGTTATAACTTTTAATCGGTTTAAAGATTTCCTGAAAACTTATTTCTTGTAACGAACCTTACAAGTAAATTTACAACAAACACAAGAAAGATCAAAACAAATGCCCCTGCCCAAGCCTGCCGGTGCCAGTCCTCATATGGAGAGATTGCATAAGTGAATATCTGCAAAGGCAATGCAGCCATAGGCTGGTCAATATTCGTTTGCCAGAAAGAATTTCCAAAAGCTGTAAAAAGAAGCGGTGCCGTCTCCCCTGCCGCTCTTGCTATAGCAAGAAGAATGCCTGTGATAATTCCGGACGATGCGGTTGTCAATACGATCTTTAAAGTGGTTTTCCATCTTGAAACACCTAAAGCAAGTGATGCTTCTCTTAAGGACATAGGAACAAGTTTTAACATCTCCTCCGTGATCTTTGTAATGGTTGGGATCATAAGTATTCCCAGTGCAAAGCCTCCTGCGAGCGCAGAAAACCGTTGCATGGGGATTACTATTACTCCATAAGCGAATATGCCTATAATAATGGAGGGTACTCCGCTTAATATATCTGTGGTAAATTTTACAACTGAAGCGAGAAAACTTTTTGAATATTCCGATATATAAATTCCAGATAAAACTCCTACCGGTATGCCGATTAATCCACCTATTGAAATTAGTATCAAACTGCCAACTATGGCATTTGCCATGCCTCCGCCTTCTTCACCGACGGGTTTGGGAAGCTGTGTAAAAAAACTCAGATTAAGCGAAGATATTCCCGACTGGGTTGTATAAAAGAATATATATATCAGCGGTATGATCGTAATAAGTCCTGCGAGTACGCACAAAGATATCATTACAGAATTTATAAGTTTCCTGCGTTTAAGATTTTTAGGATTTTTTAAAATACTGTCTTTACTCATAAATTATATATTAAGCATTTCTTGTGACACTGTATATCAATAACCGTGCAAGCGAATTTATTATGAAAGTTACTCCAAACAAAATCAATCCAACTTCGATCAAAGCGCTTATATGCAGACTTCCGGATGCTTCTGCAAATTCATTTGCTATTACGGAAGCCATTGAATATGCAGGTTCAAATAAAGATGCGACAATCTGAGCCTTGTTTCCAATCACCATTGTAACAGCCATTGTTTCGCCGATCGCTCTGCCGAGCCCAAGCACTGCTCCTCCGAGAATCCCGCTCCTGGCATTAAGTAAAGCCATTTTAATGGCTTCCCATTTTGTCGCGCCGAGAGCATATGCAGCTTCTCTCTGTGATTTTGGAATTGCTTTCAGCACATCTCTTGTAATAGCTGAAATAATTGGAGTGATCATTATTGCAAGTATGATGGAAGCTGTAAGCAAACCGGTTCCATACATATTTCCCTGAAAGAATGGGAGGAATCCTAAAGTTGATTCCAGAATGGGCTGAACAGTTGTCCGCATAAAAGGCGCAAAAACAAATATTCCCCAGAATCCATAGATTATACTCGGGATTGCCGCAAGTATTTCTATTAAAAAGCTAATCGGGGTTCTTACTGATTTATGAACAATTTCTGATAAGAAAACCGCAACACCAATGCTTACAGGTAATGAAATTAAAAGAGCCACAATTGAAGATACAATTGTTCCGTAAATAAACGGAAGCGCTCCAAAATCTTCTTTGACCGGATTCCATTCTGATGAAAATATAAAACCGAATCCGAATTTATCCCTGCTCTCATGAGAATCATTGAACATTTCAAGAGCAATATAAAAAACCATTGCAAGAATGATCAAAGCAAATATAAGAGTTAGATTTTCAAACAGAATATCTCCCAGCTTTTTCTTACTCTTTATTTCATTTTTTGAATGTTCCGTAAGTCTGTTTTATTTATTGTTTTAAACGGATCAATATACCCCGTTGCCTGCAACGAGGTATTATAATTGTAAGATTTTAATATTTATTCAGTGAAAGTATGATAGACTATGAATTAATTCAACCTCAATTTAATTGATAAAAAAGCAAGCTATTGAGATCAGAAAACTGATTCTAAAATTTTATTTTATTAACCTTTTCAAGCGCTTTTGCCACTACTGTAGGGGGTAGCGGTGCATATCCGAGATCTTTAGCAAATTTTTCTCCGTCATTGAGAGCCCAGACAAGGAATTCTTTCAGGATCTTTCCTTTATATGCGTCTTTCTGATTCTCATAAATGAGCAGATAAGTATAACTTGAAATAGGATATGAGCCCTGTCCGCCTGCATTTGTAATTGATTGTCTAAGATCCTCCGGCATTTCATTTAATGACTGGTCTGCCGCTATTGTCAGAGATTCCAGACTTGGAGAAACATATTCTCCTTCTTTATTTTTTATATTTGCATATTTGAGTTTATTCTGCAGCGCATAGATCAGCTCGACATAACCAATTGAATAATCCAGTTGCTTTACTAAACCTGTGACACCTTCATTACCTTTCCCGCCTTGTCCAACAGGAAATTTAACATCTTTTGCCACACCGATTTCTGATTTCCATTTATCACTTACTTTTCCTAAATAATCTGTTAGTACATAAGTAGTTCCGCTTCCGTCTGTTCTGTAACACACTATAATATCTTTATCCGGCATCTTAATGTCAGCATTTTCTTTCTGGATCAATGGATCATTCCATTTTTTAACAGTACCCATATATATTCCCACAATTGCTTCCGGGCTCAGATTTATGCTCTGATCAACCCCCGGAATGTTATATGTAATTACTACAGAACCAATAACAGTCGGAAAGTGAATGATCTTGTTGTTATTTTTTGTATCTGCTTTTTCTATTTCTTCATTACTCATCGGACTGTCTGTCGCTCCGAAATCAACTGTACCTTCAGTGATCTGTTTTATACCGCCACCGCTTCCGATGGACTGGTAATTGATCTTTGCTTCAGGATTTATCTTTGCATATTCGTTAAACCATTTGGAATAGATCGGATAAGGGAATGTAGCGCCTGCGCCATTTAATTGTCCGCCTGAAGATGGTTTCTGAACGGATACGTCTTTTTTCTCTCCGCAGGAAATTAAAGTTACAGCCAAAATTAAAACCGTGATTATTCTAATCATTATTTTTAAGTAATTTGTTTAATTTGAATTTTCGAAAATACTTATTTTAATTCTTAGACAATGTTAAGAAATTGTAAACAGTAGATGATATTTATCAGTTTATTGATTAAATAAAATCCACAATTTATCATAATTAAAAAAAAATATTTTTTAATATCAAAAATTCTAAGGCAAAACTTATTGTAGTATAATCATCTTTTTAACTGAAGAGTAATTTCCTGCAGTTAATCTGTAAAAATAAATGCCGCTCGATAGCTGGAAATTGACAGATGATAACTGATAATTGTATGTTCCGGGCGACAGTATTTGGTTTACAAGTGTTAATACTTCCCTTCCCAGTCCGTCATATATTTTTAATGAAACAAATCCGGGTTCCGCAATCTCAAATTCCAAATTCGTTTCCGGATTAAAAGGGTTAGGGTAGTTTTGTTTTAAATTAAATTCTACAGGTATTTCTGAAGAAATATTATGAATACCAACAATATCACGCGAATATTTATATATCCTGTCTCCAACAGCAAAAGCAAGCGTATCACTTAAAAATCTGAACCTGTTTACGTTTGTTCCCCATCCGGCAAGAGTCCAGTTTAAACCACCGTTTGTCGTCTGGTAAGTCGGACCTGTCCAGCCGCCTACCCATCCTGTATTTTCATTTACAAAACCAATTCCTTCTTCATCATAATTTCTGAAAGGTATATCAAACCAGTTATTTCCGTTATTAGTAGTCTTTAATATATAAGCTAAACCGGTAGGTCGTTCTATGCTGACAAAGCCTGTATTAACATTGATAAAGGAAATTTTCCAGCACCATTCCGTTTGTCTTGGTGTAACATGCACGCGCTGCCATGATACACCTCCGTTTGTAGTTTTTATTATAACCGCATTTCCCTGAAGATTGGCATTGTTACCGCCAACAGCTATACCGGAATCCGGTGACCAGAAATAAATGTCAATTAATGTCTTCACAATTGATGTATCTGAGAATACAAGATTCCAGGAGATACCTTTGTCGGTAGTTTTTATGACCCGGCCCGAACCATAGTATCTTCCGCATGCATAAGCAAGATCTTCATTTACAATATACATTCCGCAAATTCCCTGAGGTCTTTTGCCGTTAATATTTGAAACAGG
>CALMST010000067.1 GCA_937872315.1 uncultured Ignavibacteria bacterium
TCTACAGGCTTGAAAGCGGAAAATATAAGGAGGTGAAGCGGATGATTTTGGTTAAGTAGTTATTATTATCCCTGTAGAGTTTCACCATTTTTCTTTTTAGAGTTTCTTCGCTCGTAAAAAGTTTTAATTGGAGTGACTCTATAGGGACATCAAAATAAATTTGTTATATTGTTCCTACTTTTTTAACTTTTTCTGGTATAATATCTTTGGTTAACCAAATCAAACATTCAATCAATTTTGAACAAATACTTTGTAAAGATCCCATACTCATACACTCAGTATGCTGAACTAACCGGTTTTGTGTATGCCGAAGATCCCGAAGAAGCGGAGGAACTTGCTAATGACAACTAGAACCTGCATGAGGAATGCAATGAAGATTCAGATTCATCGGGTGATTCCGAGTATGACTATGATGAAATCGAGATCACACTAGAGGAAAGGGATATAGACATTCACAGCATACCAAGCAGAAATATCCCGGTTCAGCATACTTACGCCTCATCAGACCTGCCGAGCTTTTCTTTTGAAGTTTTCAGTGCAGTATTGCTCCTTTTGTAAAAATTCTGGTATAATATTAATGTTATAACATCAACATTAATTAAATAAAAATGAACAAATATTATGTCAAGATCCCCTACCATTACACACAGTACGGTAACCTTTCAGGCTACGTTTACGCCGAAAACGAAGAAGAAGCCGAAGAAATTGCGGCTGACAATTGCAATATCCACGAAGAGTCTTACGATGACTCCGACGACTCAGGTGACTCCGAGTACGACTACTCTGAAACTTCGGTAACACTGGAAGAATCAGATATACCTAACCACGAGATCCCTGCGCGTCAAACAAGTTTTACACACAACCAGCCTGATATACCAAGTGTACCCGGTTACTTTCTCGAAGACCTGCCGGCTCTGAACAAACTTTAACAGTTAAGCTACACAAACACAGCAACAATCCTAAACAATATTACTAACTAAAAAACAAAAGGAGTAAATAAACAATGTGGAATACACAATCCAATGGCACAAGTACGTCCGAAAAAACAATTGTAAACTGCAGCACGAAAGAATATGACGTAACAGACCTGAACGGTATTGCTTTGGCAGAACGCCTGAAAGCGATCGCCAGAGAAAACCAGATCAGCAAATTCGATATCTTTGATGCAACAGGTAAAGCTTTAACCACTGCTGAAGTTGAGAACTCCGACTTCACAAGTCCGCTTTCCATTATAAGGTTTAATGTAGCAGCATAAGAACCTTTGTACCTCAGGCAAACCTCCAATAAACAATTCACACCGGGCTGGCATTTGCTGACTGTCAGCCCACTACTTTAAAATAAAACATTATTTAATAAAACTATGAATGAGATAAAAACATTTATTAACAACCTGGGCATGTCTGCTGCTACAGACTCTGAACCGGTAATAGAAAATAACCTCAGGGAAACGATCACCCGGGAACTGCCTTTTAATGACATCTATACAAAGCTCATTGCATCGAAACAGGAAAATATCAGGTTCAAGGAGATCATCGTTGAGTCTGAGATCGACTTCATCAAGTCAGTGAACCAGCTGAAAGCAGTCTTTGAACTCCAATTGAATGAAGCTATTGAAAAGGTTAATGATATTTACTCAAGAGAGCTGCTGAACTTAAAGTCATTGTATCATAAGGAATACTTCGGTGACTCACTGTTAAAACTGATCAAAAAGCTGAATGAAAATGAATTCAGTCTGATCATGATGAACTCCAGGGTTTACGCTTACAGGTATTACTCCCCTGCACTTGATGTTTCTGAAGGCAGATTTGAATCCGGAAAGATCCATGAGTATGATGAGCCGGTATGTCAGCTTAAAGGTGTCTACATAAACCTGTTACACCCGAAAGTTACAAACGGTACTGTACTGATAAACACAAACGAAACTCATCCGAACGCTAAACAAAAAGGTTTATCGGAAGCTTGTGTCGGATCACTTGAAGACCATGATATTCCGGTCAATGATCCCGACCTGCTCTTGGGTTTGCTTAATGAGATCTGCGAGATGTATGAAGTTATGCACCTGGACTCAGCTTACTTTATCCCCGAAGGCAGCTATACCTGTAAGAAAGGAGAGCTAAAATGGACAGCGTAGTAAACAATTTAACAGATATCTACTCACGACAAACCAATATCGGTTCTTATTCAAATAAATCAGCACTTGTAATCGGATTAGGAGGTGTAGGATCCTGGCTTTCAATAGACCTGGCTCTGTTAGGTGCCGGAACTCTTGTGTTAGTTGACCCGGATCTGCTAGAAGCAAGTAATCTGAACAGGACACTGTTCAAGTTAGAGCAAACCGGTAAGAAAAAGACCGATGCAGTTAAAGACCTGATATTTGAGCGCAGACCTGATTGTATTGTAATTACGGTTGAAGATTATTTTCAATCACAGTTATTGGATAAATACAAAGTTGATCATATTTTCGACTGCACGGATAACCTGGCAACAAGACAACAAGTACACGAGTACTTCGAAAGCAGTGCGGGTGAACCAGTACCATACTGTAAGTGCGGTTACGATGGCTTCCAGGCTACTTTGTCTTTTAACGACTTCGAGTCCGGCAGGTGGGGTGATGACGGCAGTTATACAGCTGTTCCCAGTTTCTTCGGCACACCGCAGTTGCTGTCGGCTCTTGCTGTAATAGAACTTGTAATGGTGGATTCAAAGCAAAGCGGCTCGTGTAACTTCAACGTTAAGAAAATTCTAAATAAAATAAAAGAACGCCAATGAATAAACTTTATAAAAAAGATAAAACAGATAAGAAAGATTGCTGGGACTCTGAGCTGAAGGTAGTGAGTTGTGTAACTGTGATCGTTCCTGTGAAGCTCTTACTGGTTTGTAATCACATTGCTTCCAGAGTAAACGGCGATGAGTTCTCAATCGTTACTGACATCGAAAACAAAACTATTGATAAGATCGTGTTGTCTGAGAAGTACTACATACCGAAACAGTTAGTGTCTGAAGGATCAATTGAGTACCTGCCGGATGACTATCATCACAAAGTAGTTATTCACAGGCACCCGGACGGCATTAACAACTTCAGCAGGACTGATCAGGACTTTATAAATCAGAACTTCGAGCTGAGTCTGCTTTACACACAGCGGGATGAATTCGTGAACGGGTTATATAACCTAAAGGCAGACGAAGCTATAGTACCTGTCCCTGTTCAAGTTGAGATCGAAGACGGTATCGAAGAACTTGACCTGGCAAACATAGAACGCATCAGGGCAAATAATAATACAGATCCGTTTTCTATAACCGGTGATAAGAAAGAAACAGATACTTTCAAAAGAAATAACAGCTTTGATGCTGAAGATATAATGCATGAAATGCTCGAGCTTAATAACAGAGTTGATACGATGGAATCCTATTTCTACAAATAAAACGTTACTCATTAACTTAAAAACATGATAAAATGAATAAAAAAAAAGATAATGATTCAAATGTATGGGGTTGTATATTAACAATTTTAGAAATAGCTATTGTAACAATTTTAAATAAAATAAAAAGGTAATGAAAAATAACGGAAACACGCCTGAAGTTGATACGGATCAGGACATAAGTTTACAAACAGACAAAGAACTGCTTGAAGACTTTCTTAACAGTCTGGATCAGATTGATGTTGATGCTAAAGCTAAAATCACTGACATTCAGTCGGTCACACCAGAGATCCGCATGGACAAGTTCCTCTGGGTTATCAAACTGAAGGAAACCGAACTGGAAAGATGTCAGGCAATAGCAGCTGAGTCAAAAGCAAAAACTGAGAACTGGCTCGAGACAAAGAAACAGAGCATACAGTCTACGATTGATTACCTTACAGGACAGATGAAAAATTACCTGATATCCCAGGATCTTAAATCACTCTCCCTGCCAATGGGTATGATCGGATTCCGTAAGCAGCCTGATATAATTGAAATTACCGATGAAGAGCTATTTATTACAGAAGCCGATCCCGGATTACTAAGACATGTTCCTGAAAAATTTGAAGCTGATCTGAAATCGGTGAAAGAGCATATCAAGACAACAGGCGAGATACCTGCCGGTGTAGAAGTAAGATCAAAGGATCCAAAGTTCTATTACAAGTTAAACGAAACATAAATTTTAAAAACGAAAATTAAGGAGATCAATCCAATGTCAAAACCAAAACTCGAGCTTCAGGTGAACATTCCGACGACAATGAAGTTGCTGCAGTCGGAACCTGCAACCGGTGAAAACAGCTACGGGAGATGGTATCTGTATTCCGTGGAATGTGATGGCACGGAATATTCATACTTCGCCCCGGAGAAAGTAGTAAAGATGTTAAGGGAAAATGAAGTATCAGTCAGTGATGAAGTTGTGATCACAAAAAAGCTTATCAAAAACGGCAAGAAAAACCTGACGGATTATGAAGTAAGTGTGCTGGAAAGTACAGCAACAGCAGAAGAAAGATCCGGTCACAGGTCTGAAGAATATAAAAACGCTCTTTCAGTCAACGGTAGAAATGGTCATTCAGCTGATCCAGTCCAGGGAGCAGCGAACGGAACGACTGTTGCATATGCAAACGGCAACGGAAGCGCAGGAAGAACAAACGTAAGATCCCCGGTTTTAAGCAAGGATTATCAGGTAATGTTACAATGCATGACAGAGGCAATGATACTAAGGGATGAATTAGGTCATGATATTGATGTGAATAAACTGGGGATCACGTTATTTCTTAGGAAAGTAAAGCCTTAGACCGTAAGATCCTCCAACCAATAAATAAAGAGAGACAGTTTTACTGCTGTCTCTCTTTTAATTTGTTCAAAAATTTTACACAGAATAAAAAATGACACTGTTTACAAAAGAAATCGAAAGAAAAGCGCAGGCTCAGTTCCACTTGGGTTCGGACCTTGAAAAGCAACAAGTAGTGGCTAAGTTCTTTAATCCTCAGGGAGCAGGTACCTGGTATCTGATCAATCAGGATCCTGATGATCCCGAATATTGCTGGGGTATTTGTCATATATTTGAAACTGAAGTCGGGAGCTTTTTGAAATCAGATCTTGAGACATATAAAGGTAATCTAGGAATAGGAATAGAAAGAGATTTGGGATTTGAGGAAGTTAATGCGAAGGAACTGCTTGATAAATTGTTTAAATGTTTTTGACTATAGGGGTTTTATTATAAAAGGATAGCTAATTAATTGCTATCCTTTTTTAAATAAATTTGTTTAAGAATCAGTAAAAAATATTCGGAATTTCGAACACCTTTTAAAAAATTTTTTATAAAAAATTTTAAGAACGACTATTTCCGGAAATTCGTACGTGGTTTTCACTAAGGGACTTACCTCTACTGGCGGCGGATATAGAGTAAAATACCCCCTGTCCTAGTTACCCTCCGTGGATAGCCGGGCAAAGACTTTTGGCTGGACGTATTGTTTTATTCTGTGTGAATATTTTGCACGGAATAAGAAATAGTGGCTAATATATAGGATTTAAGGACAATGAGAATACTTTAAGAGACCTTATTACTCCAACTTCCGGCCAAGCATTTACAATTAACCCTGGTCAGACAAATAAAACTATAATATAAATTACAGCATAAGTCCTGATTTAAATCAAAATAATATTGATATTGTTGTATTTGTTCAGAGAAATAATAATACTACAAAAGAAGTAATGGCTGTTGAGAAAGTAAAATTAAAGTAATTAAATATTTTACAACTTATGCAGATTGTGACCTTAGACTTTTCCTGGTTTGAATATTATTCTGAACTGATGTGTTTATTTTCGAGAATAGTAAATATAAATAAATTTGGCTAATCTGTATCGTTAAATTGTTTAATAATTAATTCTAATTTATCATGAACTTTATCTAAATTGCTTACATAATTAAGAAACTTATTGTTAAAATCCTCTTTAAATATTCTATAGTTTTCTATTTCTCGTGAGATTTCAGCATATAAAATAGAGTAAGAATTTATTTCGTATTTATTAGAACACTCAAATAATAAATCATACATCTCTTTCTTTTCTGTGAAAATATTATTTTGAGGATTCTTTATATTGGATAAATTGACATTTGCTTCAGCAAAAAAACTTTGCTCATTTATCTTTACGATTCCCTCCTTTAAATCTTGGCTAATTGAGTTAATTATATTTATAGTGTCTTTTTTAAATCCATTAAACATATCAAAATATTCATTTATTTCGCTATTTAATTCGAATATTTCTTTATCAAAACTATTCAAGACATCATTAATAATCCTAAAGCAAAGATTTAAATCATTGTAAAGTTCGGATCGTTTATTTTTATTATTTGTACTTCTAATTATAAAAACTTTAAAAATATCTTCAATTTTTATTGCGTTAATGTTATCCATATGGAAATTCTTATCCAACATATTGGACATAATGCGATCATTCTCGGTTATAAAATTCTTTCGGTATTCATCAATGTTAATTGCCTGGTTCCTTGATCCGTCTATTAATAACTTAATAGAGTAGAAAAGATGATTTTCAATATTATTTAATCTTTTATTTTCATTTTCTTCATTTATGATTCTATCTTTTTTTAATCCATATTTAAATGCTAAAAATGCTGCTAGGAATATCATTATTGCAGATGCAAATATTTTGATAATCTCAAATTGCAATTGAGGGAAGATTATAAATGATTCTGTATTTGTTATTATACTATCCAATTTTAAATTTACTAAATTAATAATTATACTTCAGTTATCTAGAATTTTATTTTCTATTTGTAAAATTCTCTTTCTTGATTATGTAAAACCTTCGCGGCAACAACATTGGATTAAATGTGTATACCGTAATCACTCTTTTGAATTTTTTATTGATTTAGTTAAGAAATTAGTAAGATATTCATATGAATTTTTACCATTAAAAGTGTAACCGGTTTTTTTATCAAAAATTGAAAAAGTTTTATTTACATACTTTCCAGCTAAGTAAAAATAGTGGGTATCTAAAGGAAGGTCGGGATTTATAGGAATGTCATGAAATTTGTGTAGAGGATTTTCACATTGACGAAGATTATACTTGGAAACATGATTCCACATACTATGAGCTGCCGCACTGAATGGAATATAACAAAAATTGTAAAAGTCAATACATCCTGATTCTTCTGCCATTTGACGTATTGACTTACCCGACCAACTCCCGATATTTACTTCTGTTAAAAATTCAAACTTTTGAGATTTCATCCAATCTTCCAATACCAGTATGTATTCTTTGCTAACTCTCTTGTTATTTTTTAAATGTTCAATAAACAATTTTTGTTGCCCGATTCCAAATTCCATATATAATTTACTTCTAGTTTCCTTATCATCTAAAATCCACGATAAAGTTATATATGTATCTACCATAGCCCTTAATATTATAGGACAAACATGTCCATTCCAAATTGAAGGGGATTTTGCAATTTCAGTAGCTAAACTTACCTGCCTGGCAAGCAATGCTCCACATACTTCATATGGTTTATTGTTAAATAAATCTATCTTGTAATTTTCAATCCTATCAGTAAACTCTTCATTTAGTAAAATAATATATTCTTCAATTTCTGAAAATATATCTATTTCTTCATTTTTGTTTTGGTCGTTCATAGTCATTTATAAATTTACATTTCTGTAATTTAAGTCCATTATTCCAAAAGTATTTTGGCCATATATTCTGATGATCATCTTCTCCATTAAAGTAACTGTTTAAAACAGATCTAATCGAAGAAGCTACTCTTTCAGATTTTTCTGTGTACGGGAAATGTTCTACTTCTGGAAAATCAGCTAATTCTAATCCTTTAAATACTTTTAATCTGCCACTATCGAAAGCTATGTAAATTGCATTTGCTTGAACAAACGTTGCGTCAGTATTCCAGCGATCAAACATTCTTTCTAATACTTTTTTTAAATCATAAATAAGCATAAGATTATCATTATCTGCAATTTTGTTTTCAAAAAGGAAGCTCAGTGGACATTGCGGATAATATATTAACATAGGATAAATCGCTTTTTTAATTCTAGAAAGCAATTGTTTTTTTTTCAGGTTATTTACAATTTCGTTTTTTTGAATTTGAGTTAGGGTATCATATGAACTTATTTTGAAAAAATGTGATTTGTTGTTAGGATCTTTTAACAAATGAACTTCATGAGGTAATGATAATGACAACTCCGCTCCTACTCTTAATCCATACTGCTCATTTATCAATGCAATCCAGATTAACTCGGGTATCATAATAGTTTTCCATTGGACATCATGATATTTACCTAGCTGCAATATTGGTGGGATGAATTTTTTACCAACTTGTTTATGATCATGCAATACTTTTTTCTTACTTTTCATTATTATTTATTTTTTACCCATAACTTATCTACCTCATCCTTTATCTTTCCCTCAAATATTCTGATAAGCTCCTTATTCGAATCTACCATCTGCTGTTCCTGCTCAATGCGAGTGACAATTTCTTGTTGGATAGTAAGCGGAGGATTTGGGATTTCAAGTTGCTTAAGCTTTATAATTGTTAAAGCATTATAAGCTGCTCCATTTGTTAATTCTGCCATTCTGAAAGAAAATGCATTCTCAAGTAAAATTTTTAAATAAAAAGGTTCAATTTCTTTCAGGTTTTTTATCCATATTAAATTTCCATCTTTAAAGTAAAATTTCCTATTATCAGGAATAACCCAAACAATACCTATTGTACCAACCGCTGATACAAGCAAGTCACCTTTCTTTGGGATATCGAATTTTGATTCTATATCATTGTATCTTTCTTCAGAAATAAATAGTTCTAAACTAATTTCATCACCTTTATTTAATTCTACAATTTCTTTTGTTCTATAAAAAGGAATCCCAGAATTAACGTATTCATTTTGAAAGATTCTTTTGCTAGATGTTATCTCACACACTTCCCCCAACTTCACCATCTCCCAACTCTCATCAATATCAATCTGCGGTTTATAGTTTTCAACAATTTGCTTTGCTCCGTCTATTATTTTTTGATATGATTCTATTTTGGTTACAATTTCTTGCTGGATGGGGAGTGGAGGTAAAGGTATTTCAAGATTCATTATTTGATTCCTATTAATACTATCGAATACAGCACCTCCGTTGCCTCTAATATCATTTTGAATAGATCTTAATAAACGAAATAAATAGGATTGCATAATTTTATCATTTGGTCTAATAGCGGCTATTCCTCGACCTATACATACTTCTTGTGTTGAAATATTAACTGGTCCGACTGGTGCTCTTACTGACATTAGAATATCACCTTTTATTGCTTTCTTTGTAATTTTAGTTGTCCAGATTTTAGGGTCACCAATATGGATATCACCGAATTCTGTTCTACCCTGGTAAAATGGCATTCCTAAATTTTGATCATTGTAAAATTCACTTTCTGGAGATTGTCCAGAAATTACTTCTGCAATATCCCCTAGCTTAACTATCTCAAAATTACTCTTCTGAATGTTCTCATTTACGCGATACCTTTCAATTGATAAAATATAATCACCATTTCTGGAAATCTTTTCTTTCTCAACTATAAACACATTCTTATTATCACTGTTAAATGTAGTATTGTTTTGCAACGACAGTTTGTATTGATTTAATAATTCCAGAGCGGTAGTCAAATCATTTTTATCAATTGCCCTTCGTTGCGCTCCGAGATCAAATCCATCATTATCTATCTTTACAAAGAGAATATTGTCAGACTTTTTTGCCAATGATTTGTCCATTAAAAGAATGGAAGTTTTTACTCCACTATATGGTTGAAATATCCCAGCAGGTAAACTTACAACTGCATACAAATATTCTTTATCCACTAACATTTTTCTTAAAGATTTGTATGCATTACCGCCTTGGAAGATAATTCCTTCAGGAACAATAATTCCCGCTCTTCCTGTTCCCGGATGAATATGTTCTGCAATATAATCTACAAAAAGAACTTCACTCCTATTTGCTTGTATAGAAAACTTTTTATGAGGTTTTATACCTCCCTTTGGTGACATGAATGGTGGATTTGCCAATATGACATCATAATATTCATTCCATTTTTCCTCGCTTGTAAGGGTATCATATTCGTGAATGCTCGGAGTTGAAAATCCATGCAGATACATATTGGCAAGACTAAGCCGCACCATATCAGGTGAAATATCATATCCCTTAATGTTATTCATCATATTTGTTCTTTCTTCCGGGGTGAGCTTATCACCAATATTCTTTTTAGTATTATCTTTCAGAATATACTTATAAGAAGAGATGAGAAAACCCGCAGTTCCACAGGCCGGATCACAGATAGTTTCATTCTTTTTCGGTTGCAGAACTTCTACAATAAAATCTATGATATGTCTTGGAGTCCTGAACTGACCGGCATCTCCCTGTGAACCAAGTACAGAAAGCAGGTATTCAAATGCATCACCGAGTTTCTCGCTGTGATCATAATGGAATTCATTGATGGTTTTCAGAAAGAGTTTTAATGTTTCAGGATCACGGTAAGGAAGATATGCATTTTTGAATATATCCCTGAACAGCTGGGGAATATTAGGATTTGTATTTAGTTCTTCGATCGCCTTGCTGTAGAGTTCAAGCATTTCATGACCGCCGATCTTAGTATCAAATATTTTTGTCCAGCTATATTTCTTATATTTACCGGAGAAGAATGTCGCTTCACCTCCGAAACTTACGGACTCATTATCCATATCATCCATAAATTTGTAGATCAGTGCAATTGTGATTTGTTCAACCTGGCTTTTAGGATCAGGAACTTTGCCGACAAGTATAGCTCGTGCTGTATCTATTCGTTTTTTGGTTTCGGTATCGAGCATTGGTTAATTTTAAATTTAAACAAGATAGATCATATGTATATTATAATATTCATAGATCAGTTCCCAAAAGAGTTATATTGAAATTCGGATTCAATATTTATTATTGCAATCTAAACCTTTTCATCGCAACATTCTCTTTAATATATTCCGGAATCTTTGCTCTGAGTTCGGGAGGCAATTGTCTGAATAGATATCCGTTCGGATTAGAATTCAGCAGAGCAAATTTCCTGTTATCAATACAATTCCTGAATTCACTATCAGTAATGTAACTTTTGAAAAAATTCTTTGCTAGAATAAAATACTTTTCATCGGGGAGATATCTGCTATCATACTTTTCAAATTCATCTTCGAGAAGCTCGTCCTTACTTTTAAAATATGGAATAATGCCAAATATCTTTTCAATGACTTCTTTTAAAGTAAGATTTCTATCAAGCTTAGCACCGGCTCTTAGTTTTTCAAGGTTGTAATACTCTTCTGCTTTTTCAAAAAGATTCATTGCTATGTATTTCTCAACTGCTTCTAAATCCTTTTTCTTCATTAATTTCTTTATCTCTTCGTTATTTTTCACATTTTCCTCAAATTTATCAAAATACATTCGATCAATTTTCATTCCCTGCAGACCGATTTGAGTCTCTTTCCATCTGGAAAGAGGATCCGGAATTGTACTTGCAAATTCATCTAATGGAACAGGTCCCGGACCTTTCTTTCCTCCTGAGGAAATCTGTGGAAGTTTGATAATCTCATCATAATTAAATTTCTCTTCAAAGTATTCACAGTTAGCAAAGAAATCAAATAATTTATAATTTTTCTTATCAGGATTTATAACATCTTTTCTCAAATCCTTATCAATAAGATCTTTTAAAAAATTATGCTTTCGTGTGCCTCTGCCTTTGATTTGAACAAAATCCGTTGGTGAAAATATAGGTCTCATTAAACACAAGTTTTGTAGATCAGGACAATCATAACCGGTTGTCATCATTCCCACGGTTACGCATACTCTTGTTTTGCTTGTCTTATATAATGGGTTAAAATTCCCAATGCCGTTGAGTTTATTATTTGTGAAATTAATTGTAAACTGTTGAGAATCGGATACGCTTGAAGTCACCTGCAAAGCGAAATCAGAATTGTATTTTCCAGGATACATCTTCTCTGCCATTTTATTAAGGATTTGGGTTATCTTTGCAGCATGATTCTGGCTTACACAAAAAGCAATTGATTTGCCTATCTCACCGGTAACCGGATCTAATAATGCATTTTCCAAAAAAGTTTTGCAAAAAGTTTTATTGGTTTTTTCAGAAGTGAATTTTTTTTCAAAATCTCTTTGACTGAATACCTGTTCTTCTTCTTTTCCTTCATCATCTTTAATACTTACAATATATCCATTGTCAGATAGCAATTGAGTGGTTATCTCAGTTCTTGCATCCGATACAATCGGATTAACAAGAAATCCATCTTTTACACCGTCTATTAATCCGTAACTAAAAGTTGGTTTTGGCTTTCCATCAATTACATCACAACCAAATGTAGTATAAGTATCAAGAAGCATTCTTCTTTCAAGTTCTCGCGGATCCTTCTGACTGAGTTTATTTGAATCAATTTTTTTAAGATAGTCTTTCGGAGTTGCAGTCAAACCTAATTTATAACCAATAAAATATTCAAATACTGCTCGGCTGTTACCTCCGATCGAACGGTGAGCTTCATCAGAAATCACTAAGTCAAAATCTGTAGGAGAGAAAATTCTTTTATATTTATTATTGAATAAAAATGATTGAACAGTAGAAACAACTATCTCAGCCTTACGCCAATCAACCCTATTTTCTTTGTATATAACAGATTTATAATCATTTTTCAAATATTCCTTAAATGCTTTATCCGCCTGATCTTCAAGCTCCAATCGATCTACAAGAAATAAAACTCTTTTTGCATTCCCTGTTCGTAAGAATAATTTTATTACAGCAGCAGCAGTAAGAGTTTTACCTGTACCAGTTGCCATTTCAAATAAAAAACGATCTTTGCCTTTTTTCACTTCTTCCTGAATTCTTTCAATAGCTCTAATTTGATATTTTCTTAATAGCCTTAGTTTGTTTTCATCAAGAAAACTTTTCCGTTTTGATTCATCATTATAACTGGGATCTTTTTTATAATCAGGTTTTTGAGTTATAATTATATAATCCTCTTTGACAGTTTCGGAAATTAAACTATTGGGATTGGGTTTGAATGATTTGTAATTCTTAAACTCTTTGGGTGAAGGAAATTTTGGTATGATATTTGGACTTCCTATTTGAAGATCCCAAAGATAATGCTGATTACCATTTGAGAGTATGACATATCTGCAGTTTTGAGATAAAGCATATTTTCGAGCTTGTTCTTTTCCGACAAGTGGATTTAGCTCTTCTTTTTTTGCTTCTAAAACTATAAACGGAAATCCTTTTTCATCTAGCAATAAATAATCTATGAATCCTTTTTTTATTTTTTCAAAATCATCCCCAGAATTTTCAATATCAGTTGAAGTAATTTTAATATTATTTTCTAAAACAATATTTGCTTTACCTTCAATATTATCAAAGAATCTCCATCCTGACTCTTCAAGTAATTGATTTATTTTTATTCTTGCCTTTGCTTCCGGCATTAATGAAAACTGAAATTTTAATTTAGGATCATTCGAATTATTTTAAATTACTTAATCTGTAATTTAATCACTATTCAAAATATTTAAATACTTTTTAAGTTTATACTATTGAAAAAACTGTTTTCATTGTAAATTATTTCTATATTATGAAACCAAGGATTTTCTCTGCCATGAAGAAAATGTCCTTGGTTAAATAAAAATTTCAAATTTTCAGTATAGCCCAGATGGCTTCTGAGTATTTTGGGTTAATTATATAATTACCGATTTAATTTTGGAATTCCGGACAGGAAGTTAAACAAACCTCCCTGATCTCGACCACTGCCGGTATAGAAGTAAAACCCGTCCCCCAAGTAACCCTTTTCAGATAGCCGGGCAAAGATTTTTTTTTGTGTGTAAAATGCTATATATAAGTAGTTAGGTTTAAATAATTTTATAACTAATAACCGGACTGTTAAAATGAAAAATATCATACTCAACGGCAAATACTACC
>CALMST010000068.1 GCA_937872315.1 uncultured Ignavibacteria bacterium
TGCTCCACTGCTTGTGCGGGCCCCCGTCAATTCCTTTGAGTTTCAACCTTGCGATTGTACTTCCCAGGTGGAATACTTAATGCGTTAGCTTGGATACTGATCTTAAAAAAGACCAACATCTAGTATTCATCGTTTAGGGTGTGGACTACCAGGGTATCTAATCCTGTTTGCTCCCCACACTTTCGTGCTTTAGCGTCAGTTTTGAGCCAGGCAACTGCCTTCGCCATTGGTGTTCTATCTGATATCTACGCATTTCACTGCTACACCAGATATTCCATTGCCCTCTCTCAAACTCCAGACTTGCAGTATCAAAGGCAGCTCCAAAGTTAAGCTTTGGGATTTCACCTCTGACTTACAAACCCACCTGAGCACCCTTTACACCCAGTAAATCCGGACAACTCTAGCACCCTACGTATTACCGCGGCTGCTGGCACGTAGTTAGCCGGTGCTTACTCTGAGGGTACAATCAATACAACATAATTGTATATTTTTCCCCTCTTACAGGAGTTTACATACTAAAGTATTTCATCCTCCACGCGGCGTTGCTGCTTCAGCCTTTCGGCCATTGAGCAATATTCCTTACTGCTGCCTCCCGTAGGAGTCTGGACCGTGTCTCAGTTCCAGTGTGGCTGATCATCCTCTCAGACCAGCTACTGATCGCAGGCTTGGTGGGCCATTACCCCTCCAACTACCTAATCAGACGCAGGCTCATCTTCAGGCCCCGAAGGTTTAACAACTGTCTCGATGTCGAGCCGCTGCATCATCTGATATTAGTCCCGCTTTCGCGGAATTATGTCAGTCCTGAAGGCAGATTACCTACGTGTTACTCACCCGTGCGCCACCTCCCTTTAAATATTGCTACCTAAAGTTCAGTTGACTTGCATGTATTAAGCACGCCGCCAGCGTTCGTCCTGAGCCAGGATCAAACTCTCCATTATAGTTTTTATAATTTTGATTTGATCTTAAGCTACAAGGTTTATGTTTCTAGGTTTTGATTATTGCACACTAAATTTTTTCTATATAAAATCTAAGTGCAACTATTTTTTTAGGTTATCTTGTGAAAGAACGTTTTCTAAATGAACTACAAATATAATAAGTTTAATTTGAAATGTCAATGACAAACAATAAAAATAAAAAGAATTTTCAATTATTTTTCAAACTGAAAACCTTCCTTTTTCTTATTTATTTATTGCTCAGTTAGAGTGTGTAAATTAATAAATATAATATTAAGTTCCAATGTCTAAAAAAATATTTTTTGTAAAGATAAACCCCCATAAACAAAGGATTTGTCAAAATTTGCTTCCTGCCATGCAATCTGTATTTCAGGATTATTCACTGCATGATTTCAGAATGAATAATATGTCAAAATCAAGCATTATTTTTATGCATTAAAAAACTTTTTCCGCTTTACCTGAATGTTATTTTTTTTAAGTTTATTTTACTTACGGGAGTTTTTTTTACGAAATGTTAATTTCATGATTTTCAGAACTGTAATTCTTTGACTTAATGTTTAATACTTTTTCCCGACCCGGATCAATTTAGTTTATTTGAAATTTATATCAGACCATTATATAAACACCAAACTATTAATGTGAACTTTTTACTGGTTTTTTTGTATCTGTATAACATAGAATTATAACATAGGGTAATTTAAGACAACATAGATTTATCAGAAACTGAAATCCGGATCTTTCAATTTTATCATTATAAATAAAATTATATTCTGAATTGTAAATTGGAATGTTAGAAACTATTTTTGTAGACAAATGAATTTCAAATCAAAAATAAACACATTACTCCTTATATTAACAATAATAATATTTGCTTTTATTGCTTTAATATCAGGACCTGAGTTATCATACTCCCAGGATTCACAGAAAAAAATAACCGATAAGGAAAGATCTCTCGGATATTTTATAGACGGGAAAACTATGGAACTTCAGAATAATTATATAGGTGCCATAGAAAATTTCAGAGAAGCTTTAAAGTATGAAAAGTCACCTGGAATATACTACGCTCTTGCCGAAGTATATTTTAAACTTGGTAAACCGGATAAAGCGCAGGTTGAAATCAACAAAGCTCTTAAGATCAATCCTGAAGATCAGAATTATCTGGAAGCACTCGCAAATATATATATTGCCAAAAAAGAATTTTTATCTGCGATTGATGTCTATGAAAAGATAATTCGGCTTGATACAAATTATACTTACGGTTTGTATTCCCTTGCGCGATTATACCAGGAAATGAAAATGCCTGCAAAAGCAATCGTTATATATGAAAAGATCACGAATAAAATAGGTTATGATTTTGATGTGCTCAACAAGATGTATGATATATATATCGGCTATAAAGATTATCCAAAAGCGATTGAGACACTGGAATCACTTCAGAAACTGGATCCGTTCAACATAATGATAAAATCAATACTTGCCTCCCTTTACTTAAAAAATAATGAACAGGATAAAGCAAGGAAAGTTTATGAAGAAATTTTTGTCCTTAATCCGGATAATAAGGAAGTTCAGACTGAATTGGTGAAGATCTATTTTCAGCAAAATGAAAATGAAATGGCTTTTGAGAATTTCAGAAAAATGCTCGGAAAAGATTCACTCGGATTCTGGGAAAAAGTTCAGGTGGGTGAAGTTTATTTTAATATCTCAAGTCAGGATGAATCGGCAAAGGACATAGCAAAAAATATTTTTACTAATCTCAATGAGGAATATCCTGATCAGTGGATACCATATTATTATCTCGGAGTTATTGATATTATCAATAAAAATTCCGCGGGCTATCCTTCAAAATTCGAAAAAGCATTACAGCTTGCTGATACTTCCAGCGAGGCTTTTGTTAATATAGGATTAGCATATATTCAGCAAAACGATCCTGAAAATTCCCTGAAGACCGCTGAACTTGGCATAGAAAAATTTCCGGATGATTACAGACTCTATTATATAAAAGGTCTGGCACTTCAGAATACCGGTAACAATAAAGATGCAATAACAGCCTTTGAAAAAGCCATTGAAATAAATCCTGAAGATCTTAATTCATTGTCAACTCTGGCACTTGCATACAATACAGAAGGAAATTATAAAAGGTCCAATGAAATATATGAAATAGCATTAAAGCTTGACCCCCAGAACCCTTTATTACTGAATAATTATGCATATAATTTATCCGAAAGAGGTGAAAAACTTGATGAAGCACTTGAAATGGCTAAAATTGCAGTTGACAGAGATCCCGGAAATGCTTCTTATCTCGATACGATTGGTTGGATCTATTTCAAACTGGGAAAATATAAATCCGCAAAAACAAATATTGAAAAATCACTTGAAATAAATCCAAACAGCGCTGTAGTGCTGGAGCATCTGGGAGACATTTACAACGGAATGAAAGATTATTCCAATGCAGTGAAATACTGGAAACTTTCACTCGAAAAGAATCCGGAAAATTCATCATTAAAAGAAAAAATAAATCAATTAAAAATCAGTTAATAATTAAATATCAGAAAAATTAATCATGGGTACTTCAATAAACGGAGCAGCAAGTGAACATTGTAAAGTAATAATTATCGGATCCGGACCTGCAGGTCTGACAGCTGCATTATATTCGGGCAGAGCTAATCTGAATCCGCTGATCTTTGAAGGTCATCAGCCAGGCGGTCAGCTTACCATTACTACGGAAGTTGAAAACTATCCGGGTTTCGAACACGGAATTCAGGGTCCTGAACTTATGGATGTTATGAGAAAGCAGGCATACAGATTCGGCGCAAAATCAGTCTTCAGGAATATCACAGAAGTTGATTTCAGTTCAAGACCTTTCAGGCTAAGAGATGAAGAAGATAAAAAATATACAGCTGAAACAGTTATTGTTTCCACCGGTGCTTCGGCTAAATGGCTTGGACTTGAATCTGAAAAAATATACATGGGCTATGGTGTTTCATCATGCGCAACATGTGACGGATTTTTCTTCAGAGGAATGAAGGTAGTTGTTGTAGGCGGTGGCGATACTGCCATGGAAGAAGCCAATTACCTTACCCGTCATGCCAGTGAAGTGATACTTATTCACAGACGCGATGAATTCAGAGCTTCCAAAATAATGCAGGATAGGGTAAAGGGAAATCCTAAAGTGACTTTAATGATGAATTCCGTCGTAGAAGAGATCCTGGGCAAGGAAGAAGATAATAAAAAATCAGTAACAGGTGTGAGAGTAAGAAATGTAATTACAGACGAAGTTAAAACTATAAAAGTCTCGGGATTTTTTACCGCTATCGGTCATGAACCAAATTCAAAATTATTCAAAGGTATTCTTGACCTGGATGAAAACGGTTATATCATTACCAAAAAATCTACCAGTGAAACCAATATTGAAGGTGTATTTGCCTGCGGTGATGTACAGGATAATTATTATAAACAGGCTATTACCGCTGCAGGAACTGGCTGCATGGCTGCTATTGATGCGGAAAGATATCTTGAAGTAAAAGAATACGAAGAGTCTATAAAGAATTAAGAATTAAGAATTAAGAATTAAGAATTTAAAATTATATATTTCAGGACTATAAAGACTTTACAAACATTATAAAAATTACAATCCAGTAAAATGCCTTACTATTATAAACTCGGTGAGATACCGCAGAAACGACATACGCAATTCAGACAACCTGACGGTTCTTTATACAAGGAAGAATTATTTTCAACTATCGGTTTTGACAGTATTTCTTCTAATGCTTATCACATAAACTCCCCTGCTAAGATCAAAGCAATATCTGACAAAGTTGATATTGTTAAAATTGAAGAATGGAAAGATGCTTCGCTCAGGCCATATCATTTCCGGACAAAGCCTGCAAAAATAGAAGGTGATGCATTCTCGGGCAGGAAGCCGATAATGTTTAACAATGATGTGGTAATGAGTATTTGCAGACCAGCTGATCAGATGGATTATTATTATAAAAATGCTTTATGCGATGAAGTTATTTTTATACACGAGGGAAAGGGAACACTTGAATCACAACTTGGTTATCTTAATTTCACCGAAGGAGATTACATTGTAATTCCCAGAGGTATAATTTATAAGCTTGTTCACAAAACTGAAGAGGCAAGATATCTGATATTTGAAACCACAGGACCTATCACAACTCCCAGCCGTTACAGAAATGAACACGGACAATTAATGGAACATGCACCTTATTGTGAAAGAGATATTAAAGCTCCGGAAGAACTCGTTACATTTGATGAGAAAGGTGACTTTGTCGTGAAGGTAAAAAAAGGCGAGAAAGTAGTTTCCTTCCATTATGATTTCCATCCTTTGGATATAGTAGGATGGGACGGATATTATTTTCCATGGATATTTAACATAAATGATTTCATGCCGATTACAGGTAAGATCCACATGCCGCCGCCAATTCATCAGACATTTGCAGCGCCCGGATTTGTGATCTGTTCATTTTGCCCGAGATTACTTGATTATCATCCGCTTGCAGTACCTATCCCTTACAATCACAGTAATCTGGATTCGGATGAAATGCTTTATTATGTGGACGGGAATTTTGCCAGCCGTAAAGGTATAGATTATGCTTCTATCAGTCTTCATCCTAATGGTATTCCGCACGGTCCGCACCCCGGGACAGTAGAAGCTAATCTCGGGAAAAAAGAGACTCTTGAAGTTGCAGTCATGATGGATACATTCAGACCATTGAAACTGGCAGCTTATGCAAAAGAAACCAATGACCCTTCATATTATTTAAGCTGGAATGATGATGAACCTGTCGAACTAATAAATGAAGGTCAGTAAATTTATAATTTTTGATTTTTGATTTATAATTTTTGATTTTTAAAAAAGCACACATAATTATACTTGTGTGCTTTTTCTTTTATATGAAATTTATCTTACATAAGATCTTAAAAAAATTTCAAGTTCATATTCAAAGAATTTCTTCTTTAAAAATCAATATATATCAAATATAGAAATTGCAGCGCATGTTAATAAATACAAACCGGATGGTTTTTGTATTTTCACAAAACCGCAGGATACCTAATGCTGAATTTAACGGAGTATGTAATTAGAATGGAATTTATTTCTTCAGATAAGAAACATATAAATTCTGCAAGGTAATGAAGATAAAATTGTTCAAATAAGTGTTTACAATCTTTCTATTTATAATGATAAAGCGGTCTCAACCCGGACCGCTTTATCATTTATAAAAATAAAATGTCACTTGTTAGGATTTTGTTAGAATCCGGCATATTATTTTTTAAATAAAAAACAGCTACTGAATTGACAAACATTAAAAATTATCATATTTTTGAATCCGAAAACTTTATAAATAAAATAGTATAAAGTTTTCCTATCATAATAATTATACCCCAAAGTAATTATTTTATATAAAATTTTCTGTTCATTTTTTATTAAATAATTAGAGGTATAGCCTCTCATTAAATTCAACTTTATACTAAAAAAATTAACAATTTCCAAAATAATCTTCCGGAAATTTATACCCCAAAGTAACTTTTCCTGAAACAAATAAATATATTTCATAAATTAAATTAAGGAGAAATCCCAAATGAAAAAACAAATTCTATTTACGTTAGTTTTAGTTTTAGTTTTATTTTCAGCAACAGAATCATTTTCACAGTACGGATTAAGCAAGGGTAAAGTAGATAATAATTTCAATATAAACTGGAAAGGTCAGAATACTAATTTCCCTGCATCCGCAAGTAATTGTGGAGAGGCTCATACAGATGCTTATACCGGCACAATTATTGTAAATTTAGACAATGTTCCAAATGTTCCATTTTATTGCTTGGATCTTTGTACAGATATAAATCTCGGAGATTCGATAGTAGATTCTGCTTCTACTATTCAGGAAGCTATCTATATAACTAATAATTTCTATCCTGCTAAACCTAATGTTCTGCCCAGTGTAAACGACGAAGCATGTGCTGTACAAATGGCTATATGGCATTTCAGAAATTTACTTGTTATTGATAGCGTCACAGGACCAGCTAACATTATAAGTATCAGAGCAAGAGCTCAAACTATTATAAATGAAACAATTGCAAACAGTGGTTCTGCCGTTGTATATCCTACATTACAGATCCTTCCGGCAGTAAATCCGGATGATTTTTATGTGAGAACGATTGATACTGCGGGAAATCCTATTTCCGTCAATGGTATAACACTTTCCATTACAGGCGGAGGAACTTTAAGTACCTATACTGTGAATACTGATGTTACCGGAAATTCACCGGATGTAATTGTTACCGGAGCAGTAAACGGAAGTGAGATCTCCGCTAATGCTACTGTTCAGATACCTGGTGGAATTACTTATTGCGGTTTAAATGCCATCAAACAATTACTGGTATTGGGTAAAACCACATTAGGAATCAGAACTGCCACAACTACCTGGGGCGCTCTCCCGGTAGAATTGTCTTCTTTCACTTCAATGATCAATGACAGAAATGTTACATTACACTGGAGTACAACATCAGAAAGTAACAACTCAGGATTTGATATTGAAAGAAGCGTTGCTAACTCGGGTGAATGGACAAAGGTTGGTTACTTAAACGGTTTCGGTACTAGTGAAATCTCACACAACTATTCATACACCGACAGAAATCTTGCAACAGGAAGTTATTCTTACAGACTGAAGCAGATCGATTATAACGGTAATTTCGAATATCATAATTTAAATAGTGAAGTTATAATCGGTATTCCTGCAGCATTCAATTTAAGACAGAATTATCCTAATCCGTTCAATCCTACTACTACAATCAACTTTGACATGCCTAAGGATGGATTCGTAACTTTAAAAGTCTATAACACTTCAGGTAAAGAAGTTGCAACTTTAGTAAATGAAACAAAAACAGCAGGTTATTATACTATAAGTTTCAATGCTGCTACTCTTTCAAGCGGAGTTTATTATTACAGACTTGAATCGAACGGAATCAGCAAAGTAATGAAAATGGCTCTGATCAAATAATCAGGTTACATATATACATTTTCATTTTACATTATATAAGATTTACAAAAAAGGCGGTCTGAAAGGAGCCGCCTTTTTTATGTGCTAAATTTGCTTCTTATTTTTTGTATACAATAAATTTAAAATTGTATACAAAAAATAATTCAGATAGTCAATATATATCTTGATTAATTATATTAAAGTTGTTAGTTTTTTGGGTTCATTAACCCCATGTCTCAAATACGGGTCCCAAATATCCTGTTTGAGATTAAATAATTCAAAATGAAATCCTCCCCAAAAGGTATTTTGAATTATATAAACAACGAAAGGAGAAACACAATGAAAAGAGTTATTCTATTCTTTTTCTTTTTGCTTTTAATAAAAGCAAACATTTCAGTAAGTCAGTCAGGATTAAGTGATGCAATTGTAACCGGAACCGGAGACGGTAATGAAGTTACTTTCACTGATCCTCATACAAACCATTCCAGAACTGTAAATGCAAAAGTCTTTATTGGAACTGTGGACGGAAACGCAACAAAATTCTATTGTGTTGACATCACAAGAACTATCAGTTTTCCTGATTCTTGTCATCACGATTCCGCCATTTCAAGTTCTCAGATAGTTTACATTCTGAATAATTATTATCCGTATAATCCCAATCCGGTTGGTAAATTGTCAGATCTTGGAAAGGAAATAGCTGCCACTCAGATCGCAATATGGCATTATTCAGACGGAGTGAATGCAAATACCGTCACAAGTACTTCCATAAAAAACAGAGCCCTGGAAATTATAGCTGATGCTGATGCAAACGGAGGAAGTACAACCGTTGCTACTACAATGCAGATCCTCCCGGATATTGATCCGGATGCTTTCTATATAAGAACTCTGGATCAGAACAGCAACCCGGTCGCTCTAAACGGAATTCAGTTAAGCATTACTCAGGGTTCCTTAAGCGCTAATTCTGTTAATACAACTTTGCCTACCGGTGAGTCCCCTGCTGTAACTGTTAGCGGAACTTCTTCGGGTATAATATATGCTGAAGGTAATGTTGTAATCCCGCAGGGAATAACATATACCTGCCCGGGATCTCAGAGACTTGTGCTTGCATTACCAACAATTGGTCTTCTCAAAGTGGAAGCTGACTGGGGCGCATTACCCGTCGAACTTGCTTCATTCAATGCAAATGTATCGGGAAGAAATGTCATTCTTAACTGGACTACTTCTTCTGAAAGCAATAATTCAGGATTCGATATTGAAAGAAGATCAGCAGATGGAAATCAATGGACTAAAGTCGGAAATGTAGCCGGAAACGGAACTTCAAATCTGATCCACAATTACTCTTTCACTGACAGAAACGTTTTAACAGGTAAATATAACTACAGATTAAAACAAACAGATTATAACGGAAATTTTGAATATCATAATCTGACTTCAGAGATCAATGTCGGAACTCCGAATTCTTTCAGCCTTAAACAAAACTATCCGAATCCTTTCAATCCTACAACGAAGATAGATTTCGATATTGCAGTTGACGGAAATGTAAAACTGACTGTTTACAACAGCAGCGGAAAGGAAATCGCAACACTTGTAAATGAATTCAAAACATCAGGTTATCATTCAGTTACATTTGATGCAAAAAACATATCAAGCGGAATTTATTATTACAAGCTTGAATCAAACGGTGTAAGCAAAGTAATGAAAATGACATTACTCAAATAGATAGGATCCTGCCGCAAATGCGGGATACATTGTTTTGCCCTTTTCCTTCACCGCAGGCGGCGGGACATTATTCAGTATCAGATAATTTGCAATTATTTTTACTTTAAAATACAGAAGACGGATTTTTTAAAAGTCCGTCTTCTTTTTTGTAAAAAAACCTGAAATAATCAAGACTTACAGAATGTAAAAATTTCATTTTCATCCGGCTACTTTATATCAATACAATCATAAAACATCTTCTTAAATTTTCTTATAGCTATAACAATTTATCTCTGTCCTGAAAGCAACATAAAATCAAGAGCAGGCTCAGGATATACCCGGATTTACAACTTTTAATCAGAACACTCTAAAGAAAAAGAGAACCGAAAGTACAATTGAATCTCTTCTATATTTGAAAAAAGCGTATTGGACGTATTTGGATTATTATTTTAATATTATCATAAAACTAACTTGCAATAAAATATTAAAATTTATAGTTTGTGTTGCTTTGAAAGTAGTAATTAATTTAATCCGTAATCCCAAATATTGCGTGTTAAAAAATTCAAAGCAATTTCTGATTTCCCCCCAAATAGGAATTCAGAATTTAAATTTTCTTTTTGAAGAAAATTTAAAAAATTAACCTAAAATAAACGAAAGGAGATCTACAATGAAAAGAATTATTCTTTTCTTTTTCTTTTTGCTTTTAATAAAAGCAAACATTTCAGTAAGTCAATCAGGATTAAGTGATGCAATAGCAACAGGTACCGGAGACGGAGCCAGCGTAACGTTCATTGATCCTCACACAAACCATTCAAGACAGGTAAATGCCAGATTGATCATCGGATCAGTTGATGGAAATGCAACAAAATTCTATTGTGTTGACATCACAAGGACTATCAGTTTCCCTGACAGTTGTCATTCAGATTCAGCAGTTGCAAATCCGCACATTGTCTATATTCTGAATAATTATTACCCTTACAATCCGAATCCTGCAGGAAAACTTTCTAACTTAAATAAGGAAGTAGCTTCAACTCAGATTGCTTTATGGCATTATTCAGATGGTGTAAATGCAAACACAGTTACCGATACGGTTATCAGAAACAGATCATTGCAGATTATAGCAGATGCAGATGCAAACGGTGGAAACACCAATGTATTTACAACCATGGAGATCGCTCCGGATATTGATCCGGATGCTTTTATTGTAAGAACCAGTGATCAGAACGGAAATCCTATTGCAATTAACGGAATTCAGTTAAGCATTACTCAGGGTTCCTTAAGCGCTAATTCTGTTAATACAACTTTGCCTACCGGTGAGTCCCCTGCTGTAACTGTTAGCGGAACTTCTTCGGGTATAATATATGCTGAAGGTAATGTTGTAATCCCGCAGGGAATAACATATACCTGCCCGGGATCTCAGAGACTTGTGCTTGCATTACCAACAATTGGTCTTCTCAAAGTGGAAGCTGACTGGGGCGCATTACCCGTCGAACTTGCTTCATTCAATGCAAATGTATCGGGAAGAAATGTCATTCTTAACTGGACTACTTCTTCTGAAAGCAATAATTCAGGATTCGATATTGAAAGAAGATCAGCAGATGGAAATCAATGGACTAAAGTCGGAAATGTAGCCGGAAACGGAACTTCAAATCTGATCCACAATTACTCTTTCACTGACAGAAACGTTTTAACAGGTAAATATAACTACAGATTAAAACAAACAGATTATAACGGAAATTTTGAATATCATAATCTGACTTCAGAGATCAATGTCGGAACTCCGAATTCTTTCAGCCTTAAACAAAACTATCCGAATCCTTTCAATCCTACAACGAAGATAGATTTCGATATTGCAGTTGACGGAAATGTAAAACTGACTGTTTACAACAGCAGCGGAAAGGAAATCGCAACACTTGTAAATGAATTCAAAACATCAGGTTATCATTCAGTTACATTTGATGCAAAAAACATATCAAGCGGAATTTATTATTACAAGCTTGAATCAAACGGTGTAAGCAAAGTAATGAAAATGACATTACTCAAGTAAACATTTGAAGTAATTTTATATTTATAAAAGCCGGGAGGGTTTTTCTTTCCGGCTTTTATAATTTATACTAACATATACTTACTGAAACTAACGAACAGAAAATAATGTAAAGCTAAACTTCAATTTTTTCCAGCAACCAGTATTTTCTTCTGAGATTTGTGCAATTGATAATTTCTAATTTTAAATTGATGAGAACCTGTATCTTAGGATTATCTTTATTCATCAGTAGTATTCTGTAAAATTTCAGAAAGTTATGATGATTGTCTTTTACTGTATTTGAAAAATGTTTTTCCTCACCTAGAAAATGTCTCATTGAATCAATAAGGGATAAAGCAGATTCTGTATAACCCAGTTCGTAATAGATCAGGAGAAGCAGAATGTCCACATCAAGTTTCATGATAACAAAATTTACTTTTAGTTCAGATAAATATTTCAATGAAACTTCATAATTTTTTCTTTCAAAATTTAACAAAGCCATGCTATATTTGTTCAGGCTGTCTTTAATGTCATATTCATGCTGATCTTTAAATCTTAAAATGAATTTCTCCAGCCAGTCCAATTCTTTAAGTCTAACTGCATAATTAAGTATTGTCCTGTATTCAGAATAATTAATAAATTCATTTCCTTTTCTGTCATAAAGACCTTTTTCGATCATAAATTTATAATTTTCAAAAAAATCTTTTGTCAGATCAATGGAATTCAAAGACAGGTTCAGAAGATAATAAATATTCAGGTGTGAGAAAAATGTATATAAAAGATTATCACTCAGGACATCTGACATTTTGAGAATGATTGATTTCATGTCTTTTAGGTTTTTCAGATCGTAAGGATCTTTGGAAATCAAAAGATCGATCCTGCATAATGCAATAAACATTTTTTCGTTTTCATCCAGATCCTGAATTTTTTCAAGATAACCTATTAGATCAAAAGTATCATTGAACTCATCAAAATAATTATTATTCTCATCATTTTTATAAGTCTTTTTTACTATAAGCATCATATTTGCATATACTATATTTAACATTAACATATGAAGCAGCACATACACATGGGATCTAATCAGACATGACTTGATCTCATATATTTTATTGATCTTTATATAGTAACCGGCCTTAAGTTCTTCCCTGAAATGTTTGTAATAAAAAGTTTCAACGGTGATACTTTTTTTTAACTCAGTATTTTTTTCAATCTTTGCAAGCTGCCTCTCAAAGAAATGCGTAAGATTCTTATTATCAAACTGATCCAAAAGACTAATCTCTCTTTTTTCCCCGTTTCCTAAAATATCTTTACATACAAGATAATCCTCAGCAAGCTTCATCAGATTTGACATGTATTTTCTGAACAGAACATCATTGAATTTTTTTTCGGGAAAAGCGGCGGAGAATATTTCAATCTTTGTAAAACTATCACCTTTGAATTCAGGATAATGAGAGATAAGCTCTTTTAAAAGTTCACTTAAAGAATTCTGAGTATTAAAAAAAGGAGAATTTACAAATTTTTCAAACTCTGTTATTTCTTTTTTAGTAAAATTTTTTAATAGAACAATAAAATTATTTTCAGCAAAGTTCATACTGTATGAGTGATAATTTATTTCACAAAATGAACCTAAGTTAATATAAAAATGCTGAATTTTCTATGGATATCAATGTTTTTTTAAAAACATTTATTTTTATATTTCACAAATATAGAATTTTCTCTTTGGTAAGACGATCAGGATATTTTATTTTTGTATACATTTTAAATGAAAATAATATTCGGGAAATCTATTCTTATTTTTAAGCCTGACACCCAAAACCAGGCTTAAAAAATTCTTACAATAGATTTCCCATTTTTTTAATAAATAACGAAAGGAGAAATAAATGAAGAAAATTATTCTTCATGTGTTCACATTTATGTTCATAATTGGATTGTTCATAAATAATTCTTATGGGCAGCTTACCTTAGCCTCTGTAGAAGGCTTTAACTATTCAAGAGATCTGACTTACACAAATCCTGTTTCCAACTCAACGGAAACCCGCAAGGTCGGTTTATGTTTCGGAAAGATCGGTAATCCTTACACCGGCGCTGATGTCTGCTTATACAGCTATGATATCACAAAAGCTCCTGATGAGTGTTTCCCGAATTTTGATTACATAGATGATTCCACAACTACGGCTTCAGCCAAAACAACATACATAGTTTACAATTATTACCCTGGTAAAAATCCGGGTGCCGGTCAGCTTTCAAATCTGAATACTGAAACAGCTGCTATTCAGGCTGCTATATGGCATTACACAAATGGTCTTGATGTAAACACTATCACGCATACTAATACTAAAAACAGGGCTCTGGCTATCATTGCTGCTACTGACCTTAACGGCGCCTCATGGTCAGTTCCTGCAGTTTTGAGAATTGTCCCGGACTTTGATCCTGATTATTTTTACATGCAGACATATAAAGATAACGGAACCGGAGTAGCAGTAAACGGAATCAGTTTATCTATAACACAAGGAACACTGAACCCGAATTCTGTAAATACCAACAGCAGCGGAATTTCCCCATCCGTTCTGGTATCAAATACTACTTCGGGGAT
Source organism: uncultured Ignavibacteria bacterium (assembly GCA_937872315.1). Taxonomy (GTDB): domain Bacteria; phylum Bacteroidota; class Ignavibacteria; order Tepidaquicellales; family Tepidaquicellaceae; genus JAGPCH01. The sequence continues at coordinate 14,269 of CALMST010000068.1, forward strand.
CATTACGGCTATCGCCAATATGGATCTTCCAAAAGGAACTATCTTCAGAAACAAGACTAACATGTGTCCGAAACTGATCATGGCTTGCCCGGGTCCGGGAACTATCAAAGTCACTGCTGACTGGGGCGCATTGCCTGTAGAACTGGCTTCTTTCACTTCTTCCGTTTCAGGAAGAAATGTTACACTGAGCTGGAATACAGTTTCTGAAATAAGCAACAGAGGTTTTGATATTGAAAAATCTGCAGCAGATAACCTGTGGACAAAGATCGGTTTTGTAAATGGAAACGGTACAACCAATACTACCAGCAGTTACTCTTATACTGACAATAATTTAACTTCAGGAAGATTTGCATACAGATTAAAACAGATCGACTTTAATGGTAATTTTGAATATTTCAATCTTACCGGTGATGCTGTCATCGGTGTTCCGGAATCATTCAAAGTTGCTCAGAATTATCCTAACCCGTTCAACCCTTCTACAAAGATCAGTTATGATTTACCTGCAGACGGAAAAGTAAGTCTGAAGATCTTTGATATTTCAGGAAAAGAATTATTCAGTCTTGTAGATCAATATCAGACAGCAGGGTATTATTCAGTTAATTTTGACGGAAGTAATCTGTCAACCGGAGCGTACTTCTACAGAGTTGTGACAGAAGGTGCTGAAGGTAATTTTATTATCACAAAAAAAATGATGCTCGTTAAATAACAGGCAATTGTTACATTATAGTTGACAGTAATATATTCGTCTAATCAAACGGGTTGCAATTAGTAAAGCCGGAAAGAATTATCTTTCCGGCATTATTAAGTATGATCTGTAATGAATTTCAGCGATGTCCCAGCACTTTCCCCGAAATTTCACAAACTCCATTCACTCAAAACCCATTTTCACAAACCTCATATTTTAACATTTGACTCATTTCAATAATTAGGATAATTTGTCACCGGTTATTTATTAATTTAAAATAAAAAAACTATGACAACGAAAACTATCTTTACCGCAATGTATGCCGCTCTGCTTATGTTGATTTTGACTGTCACATCAAAAGCACAGCTGATCGAAGAAAGCTTTGAATATCCTGAAGGTGATTCTATCGGAGCTTACGGATGGGTTCATTTCAGTCCTAATTCAGGGACGTTAAACCGGATCATGGTAACATCTCCGGGTCTTGAATATTCCGGCTATCAGACTGAAGGTGTCGGAAATGCAGCCAGACTTACCAGCTCCGGTCAGGATTCTTACAAGCTCTTATCTTCCATTCAGTCCTCGGGAAGTGTTTATACTTTCTTTCTTGTAAAATTTGACACTGTAAGAACTTCGGGAGATTACTTCTGCTCTTACCTGACTTCGACATCCACGACAAATTTCCAGGGAAGAGTATATGCAAGGAAAATGTCATCCTCCGCGAATAATTTTGCGTTCGGGTTGAGCAAAACAACAACTACCGGTGGAGTGGAATATACTGATACAGTTTACACTACTGGATCAACATATTTATTAGTGCTGAAATATACATTTAATATCGTATCAAATACTGATGATGAAGTCAGTTTATATATATTTGAATCGGGTGTACCTCTGAATGAACCCGCTCCTACTATAGGTCCTCTTACAGGTACCGGTAACGATGCAGCTGATCTAGGAAGGTTTGCTTTAAGACAAGGTTCATCTTCATCAGCTGCAGATCTAACTATAGATGAAATTTTTTCAGGTACAAGCTGGAACGGATTGCTGCCGGTTGAATTATCAAACTTCAGCTCCTATGTGAACGGAAGAGATGTGACTCTTTACTGGACTTCCGAAAAAGAGATCAATAATGCGGGTTTTGAAGTTGAGCGCACATCTTCTGAAAATCAATGGACAAAGATAGGTTTTGTATACGGAAATGGTACCGTCAGTAATGAAAACTATTATTCCTTCACTGACAGGAGTTTATCTACCGGAACTTATTTTTACAGAATAAAGCAGCTTGACATCAACGGCAATTTTGAATACTTCCATCTCAGAAATGAGATCAAAATAGGAATACCAATGGAATATGAACTTACACAAAATTACCCCAATCCGTTCAATCCTGTTACAGTCATCAATTACCAGATCCCGAAAAAAGGAAATGTATCGTTGACATTGTATGACATAAGCGGAAGAGAAGTTAGATCACTGTTAAACGAAATTAAAGAAGCGGGATATTATTCTGTTTCATTCAATGGATCAGATTTATCCAGCGGAATTTATTTCTACAGTCTGAATGTGAATGGATTTAAAGATACAAAGCGTATGATGTTGTTGAAATAAAAAATTGTTTGATAGAAAGAGTTTTTACCACTAAGGCATAATGGCTCAAAGAAAAGCAATGTCAAAGATATTTCTTAATGTCTTTATGACCTGGTGGTAAATTCTGTTAGCCCTGCAGATTAATCTGCGGATTCTGTAGAAAGTTGCGGTTTATACTTTTTATAAACCGGAATCGGGAATTTTTTCTGAGACAAAGCGCATGGTTCTTTTAAAATAACCGGGTAATTAAGTTTCCGTCACGTCTGATGGTTAATTATGTTAACTGGTTAGTATGAAATGGTGTCCGGTTTTCCGGATACCATTTTTTTACAATAAAGATGATCTCACCATTATGTTCCCGACATTGGAGAATAGTCATTCCTGCATTCCGCCAAAGCGGATTTAACGTGTGTACCGGATTCAAAACTTTTCCGGTACAAAATCCCATGAGAACATACCATCCTACACATAGAATACAGATCATCCCGGAAGCATAAAACATTTGCAGCAATAAAATTATACCTATAGGGTCATCCCGAAGGATTGAGATATGGTTTTTTGCGAGGAGCTTAATGTTAAAAAAAGTTTAATGTTTTGTAAATTGAAAATGAAACTGTAATAATCTATTTTGCTTAAAAACAAAAATGCGTGTGCAAGATATTAAGAATAAATTTTTAGTTTTACTGATTGTCATAATTATCCCTGTAATTATATACTCCTGCGGCAAGAAAGAAGAACCGCAGACATTCATCCCGCCCGATCAGGAATCCACAGTAGATAAAGAAAAAGAAAGACTTGAAAGAGAAGAATTTGAAAGACTGAAAAGATTACAGAACGGTGAAATTGATTCATCCATAGTCAGTGATTCAGTTGCTGCAGCTGATTCATTAAAAGCCTTAAAAGATGAGAATAAGAAAAAAAATCTTGTTCAGAAAGAAAAGGAGTTAAACAAAAGGCTGGATAATCCTTCGGCAGCAATTACGGACTATCTCGAATATTTGAAAAGAGGCACCCAGGAAGGCGGCAATTTTGAGCTTAACATGAAAAAAGCAAGCCAGCAGTGGACAAGCAGTAATATTGATAGATTCAAATCAAATTATAAAAACACTACCAAAATAGTTGTACTTGAAGAGCCAAAGATCATTTCCCAGAAAGGAAATGAGGCGACTGTGGAAGTAAGGATTAAAAAAACCGATAAAGTCGATGGTGCAAATAATGAACTCGATATGATCGTAAAATATAATCTCGTTGCAGACAGCAAAGGGAAATGGAAAATTAAAGACAATTCAGTTGTAAAAAAGTAAATAAATATAAACTGTAATCCGAATAACATTTATAAAATTGTTTAATAATAATTAAAAATATTTAAAATACATGAGTATATTAGTCAGTAAGAAAACAAAAGTGGTGGTACAGGGAATTACCGGATCAGAAGGTACATTTCATGCGAATCAGATGATAGAATACGGAACAAATGTGGTAGCGGGAGTCACACCGGGTAAAGGAGGAACAAGTTTCAAACCTGAGAAAGGCAAAGCGGTGCCGGTTTATAATTCGGTCAGGGAAGCCGTTGAGAAAACAGGTGCTGACGCTTCAGTAATATTCGTACCTGCATCATTTGCGGCAGATGCGATAATGGAAGCCGCTGATGCGGGCATCAATGTAATAGTCTGTATCACTGAAGGAATTCCGACAAATGACATGATCAAAGTTTACGAATTTGTAAAGAATAAAAATACTGAAACTCATTCAGTCAGATTCATCGGACCTAACTGTCCGGGAATTATTACACCGGGTGAATGCAAGATCGGCATCATGCCGGGATTCATTCATAAAAAAGGAAAAGTCGGGGTAATATCGAGAAGCGGAACTCTTACTTATGAAGCTGTTTGGCAATTGACAAATCTTGGTATTGGTCAGTCAACCTGCATAGGTATCGGCGGAGATCCCGTCATCGGCACAAGATTTCTTGACGCTATTAAACTTTTCAATGAAGATAAAAATACTGAAGCCATTGTAATGATCGGTGAGATCGGGGGAAGCGCTGAAGAGGAAGCAGCATACTTCATAAAGAAGCATGTGAAAAAACCTGTCATCGGATTCATAGCCGGTAAAACAGCTCCTCCGGGAAGAAGGATGGGTCATGCTGGCGCTATTATTTCGGGCGGCAAAGGAACAGCCGATGAAAAGATAAAAGTGATGAAAGAATGCGGTGTATTGATAGCTGAGTCCCCTGCTGATATTGGAAAAACAGTTGAGAAAGCACTGAGCAAGATCAAAGCCCGGAAATCCAAGAAGAGCGAAATTAAGAAATCAGTGCTAAAAAAGATCAGGAAAATCAAGAAATCAGTTTCCTCAAAGAAAAATGATGCTAAAGGTAAAATAGAAAAGAAAAAAGCTTCCAGGAAGACAGTTAAGAAAAAAAATAAAAAATAAATTCCATTGACCAGGATCAGTATCAACAACGCAGTATTCTATGCCTATCACGGAGTACTCGATTATGAAAAAAAATACGGGAACAAATTCGAACTGGATATAGAAATGGAATGTGATATTGATGAACTTGGTGAATCAGATGATCTGGAAAAGACAGTTGATTATTTATCTGTTTATAATCTGGCTAAGGAAATATTGACCTGTGAAAAGTATAACCTTTTAGAGACAGTTAATTTGAAGATCTGTAAAGGGATACTTGAGAATTTTCCGATGGTAACTGAAGTCAGAGTAAGGATCCGGAAACCAAATGCTCCTTTGGGAATCATTGATTCCGTAGAAATAGAGAATAAACTAAAGCGATCATAATCAAAGCATCAGATGGTAAAAGCATATCTCGGACTCGGATCAAATAAAGGAGAGAGGATCTCATTTATTGAAACAGCACTCTTAGAGATAGGTAAGATCAATAGAACAATAATCACCAGATGTTCATCTGTATATGAGACCGAGCCCTGGGGAATAAAGGATCAGGGAGATTATCTCAACAGTGTGGCAGAGATTAACACGGAACTCAGTGCTGCTGATCTTTTAATATCTTTAAAAAAGATTGAAAGCAGAATCGGACGAACGGAAACTTCAAAATGGTCTGAAAGGGAAATTGATATTGACCTCTTGTTTTACGGAAATGAGATCCACAATAATGAGAATATACATGTGCCTCACGATGAAATTGAAAACAGAAAATTTGTACTTATACCGATGAATGAAATTGCGCCGGATCTTGTACATCCTGTTTTAAATAAAAGCATATCAGAACTGTTGTCGGAGACTTCTGATGATCTTCGTGTAAGGAATTATACTTTAAGTAAATCTGATAAATAATCATCCCCAAAAGATTTGGAAGATAAGAAAATCAAATATATAGCTGTCGAAGGTGTCATCGGTGTCGGCAAAACATCACTTGCAAAAAAGCTCGCTGAAAGGCTGAATGCCAAACTGATATTAGAGAATTTCGAAGACAATCCTTTCCTCGAAAAATTTTACAATGACCCGATCGGCTATGCTTTCCATACTCAGATGTATTTTCTTATGAGCCGTTACAAACAGCTTCAGGAGATCAAGCAGATCGATATGTTCCATGATTACTATGTCTCAGATTACATTTTTGAAAAGGACAAGATCTTTGCTTATCTGAATCTTCAGGATGACGAACTTAAGCTTTACGAAAAGATAGTTACTCTTATTGAAAAGATGATAGTAGTACCTGATCTGATAATTTATCTTCAGTCCAACGTAGAAAGATTAATGAAAAATATAAGACACCGCGACAGAGATATTGAGAAAGAGATAAAAGAAGAATACATTAAAGACCTGAATGAGGGATATAATTATTTTTTCTTCAGATACAAAGCAACTAAAGTAATGATCGTTAATTCTGCAGAGATCGATTTTGTTAACAATGAAACTGATTTTGAAAATCTTATAAGGGAAATTTTCAAACCCGAACATTCAGCAATAGAATATTATAATCCCGTAACCATCAAAGCAGCCAAATAAAAAATATGGGAAGAGTTTTAGTCATATTGATAGCGGTTTTTTTATTACTTACGGTATTGAGGAATATCATGAGAAATATACAACAGAGGAATAATCCGCCCGCTGATAAAAAAGCCAATCCAAATCTGAAACAGAAAAAGAATTCTGACGATGATGACAACATAGTGGATGCAAAGTTTGAGGAAATAAAATAAAAACTGAATGCTTAAACATTTATTCAGAATATTAGGAAGATCAGAAAAGCCCGTTAACATTTCAGAAATAGATCCCGGCAAAGTAAAGAACATATTAATAGTCAGGCAGCATAACCAGCTTGGCGACATGCTTTGCTCTGTACCTCTATTTGCTGCCATTCGCAAACGTTTTCCTGATGCGCATATAACCCTTGTTGCTTCTCCGATCAATTATGAGATACTCTTCAGCGACATAAACCCATTCATCGATAAAGTTATAACTTACAGAAAATCCCCTTTCAGAAATCTCATAGAATTTTATAAAGAACTTAAGAATCACGATTATCAGATAGGGATCGTTCCCTCTACTGTATCAATTTCAAGAACTTCACATTTCATTAACTACTTCTCAGGCGCAAAGATCCGGGTCGGAGTTAACAGCATTGATGAGAAAGTAAATTCAGTAGCATATCTCCTAAATGTAAAATCAGATTTCGAATGGGACACAAAGAAACTTCATCAGACAGAAAGAAATCTTGATGTCGGGAGACAGATCAAATGCGATCTTACAGATGATGAGAAAAAAGGGGTTATGATACATCTCAGCGACGAAGAGATTAAGTTTGCAAAGGAATATATTGATAAAAATTTTCCGGATAAAACAAAACTTCTGATCTCTCTTCATCCCGGAGCCGGAAAAGTACCCAACAGGTGGGCCAGGGAAAATTTTGTAGAGCTGATAAAAAGGTTGTATGAAAAATATGATTGCAGTATTCTTATCACTTCAGGTTTAATCGATAAGGAAATTACCGATAAAGTAAGAGAAGAACTTATATCACTGAACATAAACTGTTTGGTGCTTGAGAATACTACGATCAGGAAAGTTGGAGCAGTCATTAAATTAACTGATCTGTACATTACCAATGATACCGGAACTCTGCATGTCGCAGGAGGAGTAGATGCAAACGTTATATCACTGTTCGGACCGACACACGGATATGAGTGGGCTCCAATAGGAGATAATAAAATCTATATTCAGTCCCCTTCAGATAGTATAAATGACATAACAGTCGATTTGGTATTTAATGAATCTGTGTCTTTACTTGAAAAAACTTGTGCAAAAGAAAATACTCATTTTAATAATTCACCGGCAGTAAATTAAATCCAATTGAATAATATCTTAGCAGCGATTGATATCGGGACCAATTCCTTTCATCTTGTAATTGCAAAGATCGACAGTAAGAACAGATTTACGGTAGTTACAAAGACAAAGGAGGTTGTTCGGCTGGGAAACAGTTCGAATGACATGAAGTACATTTCAAAGGAATCCATCGAAAGAGGAGTAGAAGCTCTTAAGAGATTCAAACTGATCTGCGATTCTCATAATGCAGAGATAATAGCTGTTGCAACAAGCGCGACAAGAGAAGCTCTGAATAAGGATGAGTTTCTTAACAGGGTATTTGAAGAGACAGGAATAGAAATAAACATAGTTTCAGGATATGAAGAAGCGAGACTGATCTATCTTGGAGTTTTGCAATCACTGGATATTTACAAGAAAAAAATTCTGCTTGTAGATATAGGCGGAGGGAGTACTGAATTTTTAATAGGTAAAAAAGGAAATGTGAAAATTGCAAGCAGTCTGAAATTAGGAGCAGTCCGTCTGACGAGAAAATTTGATCTCGATGACAAAGTAGAGAAGACAGATCTTAAGAGTTCAAAGATCTATGTAAAAGGAGCAATGAATCAGATAGTGAGAACATTACAGGATGAGGATTACGAGCTTGTCATTGGTTCTTCAGGTACGATAAGCAATATAGGATCAATCATAATGTCTGAGAATACGCCTGTAAGTGATCAGGATGTAAACATGAACGGATTTGTGATCAAAAGAAAACCTTTGTATGTTGCAATAGACAAGATCTATAAAGCTGATACGACACAGGAACGGCTTAAGATCCCGGGGCTTGATCCCAAACGGGCTGATATTATTACCGCCGGCGCCGTCATACTCGAACAGATCTTTACCGATCTTAAAATTGAAAAAATGACCTTGTCGGGATATGCTTTGAGAGAGGGCATAATAATGAATTACATTCAGCAAAACAGCGGAGAATTTGAATTCGGTCATCTGACCGATGTCAGATACAGCAGCGTTATACATCTCGGTGAAAGAACCAATTATGACAAAGAGCATTCCATACAGGCACTTAAGCTTGCTAATAAGATCTTTGATTTTGTTAAAGTTAAATTTGATCTGACAGATGATGACAGGGAATATCTTGAAGCCGCAACTTTGCTTCATGATATAGGATATTACATATCTCACTCCGATCATCACAAACATTCTTACTACCTTATCCGGAATGCCGATATGCTTGGCTTTAACGACAAAGAAATAGAGATCATTGCAAACATTGCAAGATACCACAGAAAATCGCATCCCAAGACAAAGCATGAAAATTACAACAAGCTTGATGATCAAAGCAAAGATCTTATAAAAAAGCTGGCGGGGATTTTGAGGATTGCTGACTCTCTTGACAGAAGTCATAAATCCATAGTGGAAGATATAGAATTATGTTTTGATGACAAGCAGCTTGTAATAGAACTGGTATCATGCAAGGCTGATCCATACCTGGAGATATGGGGTGCGAATCTCAGAAAGTCATTGTTTGAAGAAGCATTCGGATGCAAAGTTAAGATCAAACAAAAAAAATAAATTATAATCCGTAAGAATTTATTTAATAATTTTCAAATTTCCCTTCCGTAAAATCCTGTCTTTAACAAATTTCAAACAATTTTCTTTGAGACTTTTCGGCCATATATCTTTTTAACTTTCTAAATTAGCGGGAGAGTTTATGGAATTGTTTTATAAAAGTTTTAAAGGCCTGTGAATGAATTTATTTTTTATCAGCTTTCCTGATCTTTTTATAATTGACCTTTCTCTTTTCATTGAATGCCGAAATACCTTCGCTTACTTCCGGAGAAAGATTATGAATTGAAAGCCAGTCACGGGCGCTTCCGATCGTTGTATGCCAGGACAGATCTCTCCAGAAATTCAGCTGCTGCTTGGTATAGCGGAGACATTCCGGAAGTTTATTGAATAACTTTTCAGCAAGAATATCAACTGCTTCATCGAGTTTATCATAAGGCACCACCTGATTTACGAGACCCCAGTCGAGAGCTTTCATCACGGGAATGTCCTCACACAGAAAAAGGATCTCGCGGGCTCTTCTGTCACCTACTATCAGCGGAAGGAACTGTGTGGCTCCTGCGGCTGCGACACTGCCTCTTGCAGCTCCGACCTGTTTAATTATGATATGATCTGCGGCTATGGCAAGATCACAGCTCATATTAAGTTCATTACCGCCGCCAACCACCATGCCGTTAAGACGGGCAATTGTCGGTTTACCGACATTACGCATTACCTCATGGAGCTGTATGAACTCATACATCCATTTATAATAATCATCCGGATTCTTTAGGAAGTATTTTTCCTGTTCGTCGAGATCTGCTCCTGTGGAGAAAGCTCTTTTACCTGTTCCGGTCAGCACGATCACGGCAATATTATCATCCCATGAAGCATCTTTGAAAGCGAGTGTGAGTTCATTGATGGTTTCGAGATTGAGGCAGTTTAGTTTTTTCTCACGGTTGATGGTGATCGTAGCTTTGTAGTCATTCTTTTTGTAAATTATGTTTTTAAATTTTGCATTCTTTGGTAAATAGGATTTGAATTTGTCTGACATTGTTATATTTAATTTTTTATAAATTTATTTGATTAAAAGCATTCGTATGGTTTCTTTAAATTATTTTTTCCCAAATTATAGAAATAAATCCCTTATTATAAATTTTTACAGCTTTCCCGACAGCACTTCCAAATGCAGGTTATCCATTATATTTCAAATTCCATAATAAAACACAGCTGGAATCTGATTTTTTCAGACTGCTGTTAATCTGACAACTCGTTGCAAAATAAACATTACTTTCATTATCCGGTATGAAAGACCATTCGACATTCACCTGTTAAAATATATGACCGGAGAGACCAAGCAGCAGGCATGCAGACATAATAAACTTTATTTTACACATTTTACACTTGATAAAATTTGTTTAGTTTATGAGTGATATTTGCTGAAGGTTCTTAAAAGTAAGAGTGATAGATTTTTCTTACAAGTCATTATTAAGCATAAGCAGGAAAAAGATTTTTCTGTATTTTTTATCCAAAAATTTCTCTCTTTTGAATAATTACTTGACTTAATACTACCTTTTGTATAATTTCATTGAAACAAAAACGATTTTTTTAACCTTCAAAGGAGAAAAACATGAATGATTTCGAGAGTTTAGATTTTTTTGGAGATGATGGCAACAAAGGACAGAAAAAGAATAAAAATAAAGAAGAACTTGAAAAGATCCTGAAGCTTGAAGAAGAAGCCAAGAAAAGTTTTGACCCCGAAAATCTTGAAGAAATAAT
>CALMST010000069.1 GCA_937872315.1 uncultured Ignavibacteria bacterium
AGTCCATCTACCCTCACCCCGGCGATGACGTTGCAACTGACATTACTCTTGACGACTTCCGGGCTTATGTGGTCGGATATACAACCGAGCCAAACGGAATGAACACTGATATAAAGATACAGTCCTATGATCTTTACGGGTTGAATCTTGAAGACGATCTTACATACAATAAACCCGGCTCCAGTGAAAAACCGACAGGATTCATCATTACGGAACCCTCTGACAATGCTGTTTCGAAATCAAGGAGCGCAATCGTAAGCATAACGGATGAAATATTTATGGGCCGGACTTACTACAAGTATCTGACGACGTACTTCAAGGAAGATCTCAACAATCAGCTTCAGGTAAAATGGACAAAAACCGAAAGAGGTTATTATCCGGAAAACATTCCGACTGCAATTGCAAAGAATAATAACGGAGATGTGTTTGTGACCGGATATATGAGGAGACAGAAAGATCCGGTTACTAATATTGATAAAGGCCTGGATTTTGCTACCATTAAATATAAAAAGCAAAGGGGATTATACGGCTGGAATTCACCGGACAACATAATATTCAATAATTATAATGACACCTCTACAACGGGCATGGATGACAGGGCTTCTTCAATAAAAGTAAATTCATCCGGTGTTCTCTATGTGGCAGGCATGAGCCAGGGCATTCCGGGCGGATTTTCAATTGCCGAAATAAAAGATATCTCAGATGAACCGGTACAGGGATTCTCAAAATCGTTTATTCCGAATTATATGGAATCGATTGATGCAACCCGGCAAAAAATGAATCACTGGGCGAATATCGAGCTTACAAGCGACGGTACTCCGCTGATGATAGTGATGTCGTGGAATGAAAATGAGGCGCACTGGACTGCAGTGAAATATGGTGAGGCGGGAAATATTGAATATACGATCAACAATGATCCTGTTGATACTGATGTGAGATCAAAAGAAAAAGCAGAGAGTAAAACTAAAACAGCTATAAAGAATTATCCGAATCCATTTAATCCTTCCACTAACATAAGCTATGAGATCGGTAACAGCAGTTATGTAGATCTGAAAGTATATGACATGATGGGAAGAGAAGTAAAGACACTGGTAAATGAATATATGAATGCCGGCACTTATACGGCAGGATTCGACGGAAGCGCGCTTTCGAGCGGGATATATTTTTATACGCTGAGTGTGGATGGTGTGAGGATGGAGACTAAGAGTATGATGCTTTTGAAGTAGCAGGCA
>CALMST010000070.1 GCA_937872315.1 uncultured Ignavibacteria bacterium
AAAGACAAAACATTCAACGCGGAAGAAATTGAACTTTTATTTTTCAATAATTTTTTGCCCATGGAATCAGGACTAAGTAATCCGAAGATACCTGATAACCCGCCTGCAACATCAGCTATAGAACTTGCATCCTTGATTTTATCCAGGATCCCATCTTTCTGTGTAGCCCAGTCGGGTAAAAATGCTGATTCTTTCAGAGCTCCCGCAAGTTCACCCGCCACTGAAGCATATTGAAGATAATCAGTACCCTTGATACCGTTAAGCTGACTAATAATATCTTTCTGACCTGATTTTCCCGAGGTAAAGGAACTTGATTTTAAACCGCTTACTAAACTTCCCATTGTTTTACCCAAACTAAGTTCAGAAGAAGCAATATCAGTAATGCTTTTTGTCTTTTTTTTCTGTGCAAAAGAAAAGGATGAGAGCAAGAAAATACTAAGGACTACAACAATAAATTTTAGTTTCATTTTGAGTTTTTAAATTTTAAAATTTTGTTTTGAGGAGATTAAAATATAAATTTGTATTATTTTTTAAAAGAGATATAATTAAGTATTAGGTATTAAGTATTAAGTATTAGGTATTAGGTATTAGGTATTGAGTATTGGGTATTATGTTTTTTAATCTTTGATTGAGGATGACCGGTTAAACTTTAAGATATACTCCTTACCGGTTTAAAAATTATAAATTATAAATTATAAAAGTAATTTTTAATAATTTTTTTTAGATGAAATATGTCAGTTTGAAGATATTTTATGTAATATTGGAAATCAATTAATCAATTTTATAAAACCAATTTTTTAATAAATCTATAACTAAAAAATCAAAACCAAATTATGGCTGCATACATTATTATTGAAATAAAAATAAAGGACACTGAAATGTTTGAGGAATACAAAAAACTTGCGACTGATACGATTGCGCTTTATGGCGGGAAATATATAGTAAGGGGAGGAAAAACTGAAATACTTGAAGGGAACAGGATACCGAATAGAATTGTGATACTGGAATTTCCTTCGGCCGATCAGGCAAAGAAGTGGTGGAGCAGTGTAGAATATGCACCGGCAATGAAACTCAGAAATATGTCAGCTGAATCGGATATGATACTTGTTGAAGGGTACATTAAGTAAAATTAACAATTAACAATTAAGAATTAACAATTAAGAATTAAGAATTAAGAATGATGAGTTATGAGTTATGAGTTGCAAGTTACGAATTACGAATTACGATTTTGGAATTTCATATATTTCAGATTAACCATCCGCCGTGGCGATAAATTACCCAATACCCAATACCCAATACTTTACAAATTTTGGTATCATTCTTGCATACAGATTGTATTATAAATGCTAAACAGGAAAATCCTTTCATAAATTATGAATATTTCCTGTTGACCTAATTTAAATACAAACCAGGAAAATGAATGCAAAGAAATACGCCACAATAGACGGAAATGAAGCCGCTGCTTATATAGCTTACCGTTGTAATGAAGTATGCGCCATCTATCCGATCACACCTTCGTCCACTATGGGAGAACTTGCAGACGAATGGTCATCAAAAGGAATTAAAAATATCTGGGGGATCGTCCCCACTGTCATAGAAATGCAGAGTGAAGGAGGCGCTGCGGGAACAGCCCACGGTTCGCTCCAGTCAGGAGCGCTGACTACCACTTTTACCGCATCACAGGGTTTGCTTCTTAAAATACCGAATATGTACAAGATCGCCGGGGAACTCACTCCGGCTTTGTTTAATATAACAGCCCGTTCGATTGCCACACATGCGTTGTCTATCTTCGGGGATCACAGTGATATAATGGCTGCGAGGTCAACAGGTTTCGCAATGCTTGCTTCGGCTTCCGTGCAGGAAGTGATGGATATGACTCTGATAGCTATGGCATCAACCCTCGAGTCGAGAATCCCTTTTCTGTCAATATTTGACGGTTTCAGGACCTCACATGAAGTAGATAAAATTGAAATGATATCCGAAGATGTTATCAGGGAAATGATTGACGAAGAACTCGTGACAGCTCACAGAAAAAGAGCATTGTCGCCTGACCATCCGTTTATAAGAGGTACGGCTCAGAATCCCGATGTATTTTTTCAGAACAGGGAAACGGTTAATAAATACTATGATGCTTGTCCTGATATAGTACAGAAAAACATGGATAAGCTTGCCGGATTTACCGGTAGGCAATATAATTTATTTGATTATTACGGACATCCGGAAGCCGAAAGGCTGATAGTGATCATGGCATCAGGCTGTGATACTGTTGAAGAGACAGTTGATCATCTTCTGGAAAAAGGTGAAAAAGTAGGTTTGCTGAAAGTCAGATTGTACAGACCGTTTGACATAAAAAGATTTGCGGAAGCTATCCCAGCTACAGTTAAGTCTATAGCAGTATTAGACAGAACAAAAGAGCCCGGTGCAACAGGAGAGCCGCTTTATCAGGATTGTGTGAATGCTGTTTTTGAATCCTTTTCCAATGGAATAGGAAATTTTAAATCATTACCAAAAATAGTCGGAGGAAGATACGGTTTATCTTCAAAGGAATTCACTCCGGCAATGGTAAAAGGAGTTTATGATAATCTTTCACTAGATAATCCAAAGAGTCATTTTACAATAGGAATAAATGATGATGTAACGAATATGAGTCTGGAATATGATCCGGGATTTGATATCGAACCAAAAGAAGTAGTAAGAGCAATGTTTTACGGACTTGGTTCGGACGGAACAGTCGGCGCAAATAAGAACACGATCAAAATTATCGGAGAAAATACTGATTTTTATGCGCAGGGATATTTTGTATATGATTCAAAGAAAGCAGGTACAATGACAGTTTCGCATCTGAGGTTCGGACCGAAACCAATTCGTTCGGCTTATCTGATATCAAAAGCGAATTTTATAGCGTGCCATCAGCCTGTATTTTTAGAAAAGACAGACATGCTGAAAGACATAGTTGAAGGCGGAACATTCCTTATAAACTCCCCATCAAAAAGTGTGGATATTTGGGACACTCTTCCAATTGCTACTCAGAGAACCATTATTGACAAAAAAATAAAATTATATGCAATAGACGCGCAGAAAGTCGCGGAAGAAAGCGGAATGGGCAGACGGATCAATACCGTTATGCAGGTTTGCTTTTTTGCAATTTCAGGAATACTTCCCAAAGAAGAATCCATTGAGAAGATCAAAGAGTCAATAAGAAAGACATATTCAAAAAAGGGTGATGAGATTGTTAAATTAAATCTTAAGGCAGTAGATAATACTCTGAGTCATTTGCACGAAATAAAAGTGCCGGAAAAAGTAACAGGAGTATTTGATATATTGCCGCCAGTTCCGGAAAACTCTCCTGAATATGTAAGAGATGTTTTGGGAGAAATTATTGCCGGAAGAGGTGACAGTCTGCCGGTAAGCGCTTTCCCGGTTGACGGCACATTCCCTTCGGCAACTGCACAATGGGAAAGAAGAAATATTGCGCTTGACATACCCGTATGGGATGAGAGTATTTGCATTCAATGCGGAAAGTGCGCTATCGTTTGTCCGCATGCTACCATCAGGATAAAAGTTTATGATGAAAAATTACTTGAGAACGCGCCTGATACTTTTAAAAGTACAAATGCAAAGGACAGGGATTTTGCCGGTCAGAAATATACTATACAGGTAGCGCCGGAAGACTGTACTGGCTGCGGCGTTTGTTTTGAAGTTTGTCCTGTGAAGGATAAAACCGATACAAGCAGAAAAGCATTAAATATGATGCCTCAGTTTCCTTTGAGAGATCAGGAAGAGAACAACTGGGAATTTTTCCTTGAGATACCTGAGAAAGAGCGGACAGAATTAAACATTACAAACATTCGTCAGCAGCAATTACAGAGACCTTTATTTGAATTTTCAGGAGCATGTTCAGGTTGCGGTGAGACACCTTATATAAAATTAGTATCACAGTTGTATGGTGACAGAGCAGTCATAGCAAACGCTACCGGATGTTCATCGATCTACGGCGGCAATCTTCCGACAACACCATGGGCAGTAAATGCTGAAGGACGGGGTCCGGCATGGTCAAATTCTTTATTTGAAGACAATGCTGAATTCGGACTTGGATTCAGAGTTGCGATAGATAAGCACAGAGAGCATGCATTCAAGCTTGTTCATGAATATTCATCTGTGTTAGGTGACAAATTAGTTGATGAGATACTTACTGCAGATCAGAAAGACGACATGGGATTATTGCTTCAGAGAAAAAGAGTGCAGCTCCTTAAGGAAAAGCTGGTGGATGTCAGAGAGGACGGCGCAAAAAGACTACTTACGCTTGCAGATTATTTAGTCAAAAAATCAGTCTGGATAATCGGCGGTGACGGCTGGGCATATGATATCGGATTCGGCGGGCTTGATCATGTGATCTCGACAGGAAAGAATGTAAACATACTTGTGCTCGACACAGAAGTTTATTCGAATACAGGTGGACAGACATCAAAGTCAACGCCTCTCAGCGCTATAGCAAAATTCTCAGCCGGGGGTAAAGCATCAAAGAAGAAAGATCTCGGACTGATGGCAATGTCTTATGAGAATGCATATGTTGCGACAGTTGCTATCGGCGCAAAGGATGATCACACTTTGAAAACATTCCTTGAAGCCGAAGCATATGACGGACCTTCGCTTATCATTGCATACAGTCACTGTATAGCGCACGGTATAAATATGAATTCACCGCTCAAGAATCAGAAAGCGCTTGTTGATTCAGGTCAATGGCTGCTTTACAGATTTAATCCGGATAACATTGAAAAAGGGATCAATCCGTTTACGTTTGATTCAAGAGAGCCGAAGATACCTGTTAAAGAATATCTGAACATGGAAGGAAGATTCAAGATGCTTCACAAGACGAGACCGGAAATTGCGAAAGAACTTTATCAGCAGGCTCAGCATAATGTGAATCAGAGATTTGCTTTCTATAAATATTTGTCGGAAAGGTATAAAGAGAAAGTGGAGAATTGAGAATTACGATTTACAGGTTAGGAGTTTATTTTTAATATAAGTTTAATGGAAAAAGTTTTAAATATCAGAGATCAGTGTTTAAAAAACAATAAAATATTACTTTAGTAATAAAGGAGCAAAAAATGGATCTGAAAACCAAATATATGGGACTGGAGCTGCGATCGCCTTTGGTAGTATCGGCTTCACCTTTATCTGAGAAGTTAGACAACATAAGGAAAATGGAAGATTGCGGAGCAGGTGCACTGGTTTTGTACTCTCTGTTTGAAGAGCAGATCAAGCTTGAGCAGCTTGAACTTGATTATCACACAACGATCGGCACAGAAGCTTTTGCGGAATCGCTCTCATATTTTCCCGATCATGATGAATATAAAGTAGGACCGGATCAGTATCTTGAGCTTATAAGAAAAGCCAAGCATGCAGTTGATATTCCTGTTATAGCAAGTCTTAACGGTTCAACGGAAGGCGGCTGGACGGAATATGCAAGAAAAATGGAAGAAGCCGGAGCAGATGCATTAGAGCTAAATATATATTATATACCGACCAATCCTGATCTGGCCGGATCGGAAGTAGAAAATACTTATCTCAAAATTCTTCAAGCGGTAAAAAATACAGTTGACATTCCGGTTGCACTAAAGATCAGTCCTTTTTTTACCAACATGGCAAACATGGCAAAGAAACTGGATGAAGGCGGAGCAAATGCTTTGGTATTATTCAACAGATTTTATCAGCCGGATATTGATCTTGAGAATCTCGAAGTATTTCCGAATTTACTTCTAAGCAGTCCTGCATCGATGAGACTTCCGATGAGATGGATAGCTATACTTAAAGGAAATTTAAAAGCCGATCTTGCTGCAACAGGAGGAATCCATTCAGGAGAAGATGCAATTAAAATGATGATGGTAGGAGCGAATGTGACAATGTTCTGTTCTATCCTGCTCAGAAATGGAATCGAACATCTAAAGACAATTGAAAGCGAAATGGTAAACTGGCTTAAAATAAAAGAATATGAATCCGTTTCACAACTCATTGGCAGTATGAGCAAGAATAAAGCCGCTGACCCGAGCGCTTTTGAGAGAGCGCAGTATATGAAAGCGATCACGAAATATAATCTGGGATATTGAACTATTATCCGCCAACACAATCCCTATGGGATTGGTTCATCGGTTGATTTAATTTTACCAACACGCAATCTTCTAACAACACGCAGTCCCTGCGGGATTGTGTGATGATTTTTAAAATTGCTACCACACGCAATCTTCTACCAATACACAATCCCCGGGGGATTAACTTCTTTGACGTCTGTCAATTTACGTCTGACATCTGACGCGCAAAAATGAATCTCAATTTAAAAATAAAATCGATATTTTAGTAGCATTAATAAATACTCTAAATAAAATTTATAAAATTTCAAAAAAGGAGCAGGATTGTCAATTAAATTTAAAGACTTTATTTACGTAAGACCGGATATTGAAAAATGTAAGGAAGAATTCAATGCTCTGTTTACCGAATTCAATGAAGCAGAGAGTGCATCTGATCAGATTGCGATTATAGGAAAGATAAACGTGAAGAGAAATCATTTCTCTACAATGAATAAGATCGCATCTATAAGATATTCGGGAGATACAGAAAACACATTCTATGATAATGAGAAAAAATATTTTGATAAGAACCTTCCATTGTACAGCAGCATAATTCATAAATATTATGAGATACTTATTAATTCTAAATTCCTGGTTGAACTGGAAGGACATTACGGTAAACACTTATTCAACATTGCAAAATTAAATCTTAAAACATTTAATGATGAAATAATAGATGATCTTAGAAAAGAAAATGAACTAGTTTCAGAATATATTAAACTTTGTGCTTCGGCTAAAATAGAATTTGATGGTGAAGTAAGAAATCTGACAGGGATGTCCTATTTCATGGAATCATCAGACAGGGAAGTCAGGAAAGAAGCAAGCGCCGCGAGATGGAAGTTTTATGAAGATAATGAGAAGGAGTTTGACAGGATATACGATGAACTGGTAAAGCTGAGATCGGGTATGGCAAAGAAACTCGGCTATAAAGATTTTATTGATATGGCTTATGAAAGGCATAAAAGAACAGGATACAACCGGGATGACGTCAAAAATTTCAGAGAAAGTGTAAAAGAATTCATGGTACCTGTTGCTGAAGAGATAAAAGATGCTCAGAAAAAAAGACTCGGGTATGATGATCTTCAATATTATGATCTTAATTTTATATTTAAATCCGGAAATGCATTTCCAAAAGGTTCACCTGAATGGATCGAAGAAAAAGCAAAAATAATGTATTCCGAATTATCTCCGGAGACAAAAGAGTTTTTTGATTTTATGTCTGATCACGGATTAATGGACCTTGACAACAGGAACGGAAAGCAGGGAGGAGGTTACTGTTCATTTATTCCCGATTACAAGAGTCCGTTCATTTTTTCCAACATGAACGGAACAACTCACGATGTGACGGTACTTACACACGAAGCGGGACACGCTTTCCAGGCTTTTGAAAGCCGGAATTTTGAAGTGCCTGAATATACTTCACCTACACTTGAAGCGTGTGAGATACATTCGATGAGCATGGAATTTATTACATGGCCGTGGATGAGTTTATTTTTTGAAGAAGATACTGCAAAATTTTTGTTTACACATTTAACAGGAAGAGTAATGTTTATTCCTTATGGGGTAACCGTTGATGAATTCCAGCACAGGGTTTATGAGAATCCTGAGATGACACCGGAAGAAAGGAAGAAGGTCTGGAGAGAGATTGAATTAAAATATACTCCTTATAAGCATTTTGAAGATAATGATTTCCTGGAAAGAGGCGGCTGGTGGATGCATCAGAAACATATCTTTGCAGCACCGTTTTATTATATAGATTACTGTCTTGCGCAGGTTTGCGCATTCCAGTTCTGGGAAAAATGCAATAAAGACAAATCCAAAGCCTGGGAAGATTATCTGAGACTCTGCAAAGCCGGCGGCAGTAAGCCGTTCCTCGAGCTGGTAGAACTTGCGGGACTGAAGTCACCCTTCGAAAGCGAAACGGTAAAATATATTACCGGGTACTGTGAGAATTTTGTGAGAGATATGGGGAAGGACTTTAGCTCGTAATCCGCCGCGGCGGATTGTAACGTTGGTAAATGAATTGAAACAATTAATTCGAATTTATTAACTACTAACTACTAACTATTAACTATTAAAAGAAAAACCGAAAAAGTTTATTTCTTATCTCTGAGCAGCATTGCTTCTTTGCTCAGTTCTTCCGGATCTTTATCTTTTAATAAATTTCTTTGCCACTCTGTATAATCAAAAGTATCCTTAAGGATCAGTGAAATAAATCTTTCCGTATCAGGTATTCCCAGTTCCCTTTTTAATGCGTTGAACCCTTTTTCTTTTATTTCAGAATCTGTTCCTATTTTTAAATTATCAGAGTTGTAAATTCAACAGGATTTAAAATTTTGATCTTTGGAAATCCAGTTGTTTTGTTTATGATCTTTTCATCTGAGGTAATAAAATATTCACATCCCGCTTCTATTGCTGAAGCAATATGTGGTCCTGACATTTTATTTCTCCTTTTTTTAATTTCAAATGCTAAATTTTCTGTTTAAAACATTTCAACTTAATCAAAATAATTTTGATTAAGTTGAATAAAATTACTCTCCTTTACTTTACTGATTCAAGCATTTCAACTTTCAACTTTTATCCGCCGCGGCGGATTCAACTTTTAACTTTCAACTTTTAACTTAAATCTATTTCACCATCATCATACGCTTTGTCTGAACTTGCCCGTTCGATTCAAGCCTGTAGAAGTAAATTCCTGATGAGAGACTGCTTCCGTCAAACTGAACATTATAATATCCCGGCTCTTTAGTTTCATTTACCAATACAGCAACTTCATTACCAAGAACATCATAGACTTTTAAGCTTACAAATCCCAATCCGCCTGCGGCGGACGAAATCCCAAATCCCAGATTCGTAGAAGGATTGAACGGATTCGGATAATTCTGAGACAGATAAAACTTATCAGGAACACCGATCACAACTTCATTCGATAATTCATAATATTTAAAATTACCGTTATAGTCTGACTGCTTAAGCCTGTATTTGTATTTTCCCGACTGCAGGTTTTTATCCGTGAAAGTATAGCTGTTCGAATTACCCGTAGTGTCTTTTCCAGACACAAATCCTGCTTTGATCCAGTTATCATTGAACATTGAAGTTTGAACATTGAACATTGATCTTTCTACATCATATCCCGCATTATTCTCCTCTGAAGAAGTAGTCCAGTTTAAAGTCACATTGTTTGTTTCAGTTTCTGATGTGAATGAAGTAAGTTCTACAGGGAGGGGAATGTCGCCGTTGAGAAGAATCCCAACAGAATTTCCAGAATAATCTCCTATGGCTATATCAATATCTCCGTCATTATCAAAATCAGCGAGTTCGGGAATTCCCGATACTGATAATTCATTTGAAAAAATAAAACCGGCATTTCCATTATTTAGATAGATTCTATTGTTAACAATTAAATCAATATCGCCATCCATGTCAATATCTCCACTTTTAATTACAGCATTCAAGACATTATCAATACTTGAAGTGCTTGTGAATATCCCGTTTCCACCTATCGCCTGAACATAAAAGGTATAAACAAAGGGAGAAATATTACTATTAGAGATAGTTCTAATTCCTGATGTCAAAGTAACACTGACCTTCTCTCCCGCTTTCAGTTCCTGATTCGGATTAATGTTGGCGGTTTTGTTAACCTGATTATAATCAATAGTTACAGGCAGCAAGCCTGTCTGATATCCGAAGACCATAATGTTAGCATTATTTATTGTTGCCGGATTCATATCCTGAGTGAAGACAATAGTAATGTTTGAGGATTTATTAACGCTGACCGCATTTTGTGTTGGTGTAACTGAGCTGATGTATTGGTTGATGGGAGTTGAATAAATTATTGCTGCATTTAAGAAACATGCAATGAGAATTGCAAGTTTTAAAAATAAGTTTTTCATATTATACTTCTTAAGATGGTTGAAGGGACCCTTTGGATTAAAAAGACTTAAGCAAGCAAGCAGATTTGAACTTAGTTGATTTGTTTTTCATAAATTCTCCTTTTTTTTTGGTTATTTTCAAATTATTCAATAAATCCAATAAATTCAATTAAATATTATTATCTAATTGATACATCGAAACAGAATAAAATTTAGTTTTAAAATCCCTGACAAATTCCGTAACTTGAACCTTTCATTTACTTATAAAGCATATAAAATCACACATTAAATTCTAAACTTATTTTTGGATACCACTCTTCTATTCATAAGGAAAAGGCAGATCATTTATGAGTTAAAACAGCTTGGGTTCTATTCAGTCATACTCATTGCCATTTGCGCAGGTATAATTTACTATACATATTATTTATATTCTGAACAGGTGTTTGCTTTTTTGCTGACATTTTCTCTTGCAATGTCATGTCTCGCTTACCAGTCTTTCCGGAAAGATAAATCTTTTCTTTATCTTCATTCCGGAAATTATCATAAAAGCCTTTATCTGGAATATTCCATATTTACTTTCCCGCTTATCATGATGAGTCTGTTCACTCAGCAGTGGTATTGCTTCTTCATACTGCAGGCTATGCTGGCTGTCATACCTTTCAGTAAAGTAACATTCAGACAGCGGACATTATTCAGGAATATCTCTAAGATCATACCGCCGTCGGATTTTGAATGGATAAGCGGTTTCAGGAGAACTTACGCTCAGGTAATCCCGGTATATTTACTTGCTCTGGGATTAAGTTTTGTAAAGATCATTCCGTTATTTTTACTGTGGTATCTGACGCTGGTGATAAGTTCATTTTACAATGAATGCGAGTCTGTTATGATCCTCCGGGAAGGTAATGATTCTTCAGTGACATTTTTAAAACAGAAAATACAATCCCAGTCTATATTGCTGATATTGTTTTATCTGCCTGTACTGGTGATCAACACGGCTTTCAATTTTAATTTTCTGATATTGAATCTGGGACTGATGCTTTCACAACTTGCATTGCTGATATTTGTAATTTGTTTTAAGTACAGCAATTATAAACCTGATCAGATCCAGTACGGAAACAACCTGCTTGTGATACTTGTATCGTTATGCGCATCAATACCTGTTCTGCTTCCGGTGCCTTTGATTATTGCGCTTAAATATTATTCAAACGCAAAACATAACTTGAAAGAGTATTTTTAATTTAATTTTTTATAGAATGATTTATTAAAAATTAATCTAATGTTAAATCATAGACTGTTTTCCGCTTTTCTTTTGAAAGATCAAAAGAAAAGCTTGCAAAAGAAAAATCTTCCGCTGGTGATACATTGTCGGAAATTCATTCGTATTAGCGGCAAAAATTTCAACTCACCGTCCGTCAGAAGAACACTGACGGCCGGCTCAAACAGGAAATTTTTGCTATTCGCCAATACTCTGAATTTCTTTCGGCAATGTATCACAGGCGGGTTTGAAAAAAAGTTAATCTAAAAATAGAATATATTCCCGCATAATAAGTATGGACTAAAATGATTAAAATAAAAAAACTTACGGTCAGATATGGAGAGAATGTTGTTTTAGATGACATTAATATTGAATTCCCTTTGAACAACATATATGGAATAGTCGGGCTTAACGGTTCGGGCAAGACTACTTTCTTCAACACACTTTCGACGCTTTTAAAAAGCACTTCCGGTGAAATTTATTTTAATGATAATGAAATCAAACTGGCAGACACCGGCTATCTCGAAACAGGAAACTACTTTTATTCAAGACTGACCGGTAATGAATACCTGAAAATATTCAAACAGACAAATGCAGGATTTAAGCTGGATTCATTACAGCAGTTCACTAAACTGCCGCTCGATGATCTTATCGAAACATATTCCACAGGCATGAAAAAGAAACTCGCGCTTCTGGCGGTACTTAAACAGGATAAGCCGGTATATCTGTTCGATGAACCGTTCAACGGGATAGACATGGAAACAAACAAAATTATTGAACTGATAATCCATGCGCTGAAGGAAAAGGGAAGGACAGTCTTCATTTCATCGCATATCCTCGATCCTCTTATCAGACTTTGCGATAAAATTTACTTTCTCGAGAATGGTAAATTCACAAAGACTTATAATAAGGAGGATTATCATAAAATGGAAAATGAATTGTTTGATGACCTGAAGCAAAAGGCAAAAAGTACAATTTTTAATTCGGTTTAAATACAAAGAGTTAAATAAGATCAATCTCCATTCTTAATCATAATGCTTATTCCTGCTCCAGACAGAATCCAGCGGAGATTTTATTTTTCTGGCAATGAATATCGGTAAATTATTTTCATACGGCATTGCGTATTTAACATTATGCACAAGAACTTCATCAACATAATCAAATATTTTCAGAAGTTCTTGTTTATTGCCTCCGATTAAAATCACGACCGGATCATCGGTTTTTTTAAAACCCCATAACCAGTATGAATTGTGACCTGAGATAGCTTCAGGAAGTTTATATTCTTTACTGAAAAAATTTATAGCAGATGCTTCGCCGTAATTATTGCAGAATACGACGGCTCGTTTCTGAGCATCCGGGGAAAGTGTCATATACGCAACTGATACATCTGAAGCCAGTTCTTCCCAACCGAACATATCCGCAAAATGCTGCGGCAATTCATTAAGCTCCTTCCCTTCGGAAGATGAAGGTCCGAATCCGTATCTGCCTGCATAGCTGATATAACTTTCTACAGGAAGAACAGGAATTGCAAGAGGTGCCGCGAAAATCCCTATAAATACAACAGGTATGATCACGGCATATCTTAACCATCTGTAATTTACAGAAGTCAGTCTTTCTATCAATACACCGCCGCCAGAAAATAATACAATAAATGCAGGAGAAAGATATTCAGCTTTGCTGTGTTCGTTAATTACTAAAATTAAAAATACAGTAATAAATATAATGGCAGGAATTTTATATTTTTTCCCGGATTTGTCAAATAAAAAATAAAAGAGCCCGGGTATCCAAACTATAAGTGATGCGGGATTCATATTCATTAACTGACCTTTAATAAATGAAGCAACATTCAGTCCTGAATATTTATCGGAACCGGCATTCCGTATAAATTCCAGATGCGCAAAATCATTCTGGAAATTCCAGATTATGTAAGGAGAAAAGATCAATAACGCCAATAAAGCGCATATGTAAGGTTTTGCAGTAAGAAGAACTTTCCTTTTATCAGTAAATAAAATTCCTGCGAACAATCCTGCTCCGAGCCAGAGAAAACTTATCTTATTGAGCAAACCTAATCCCATAACTATACCAAGTATAATCCAGTCTCCGGTATCATTGTTCTCGATAATTAAAATTATATAATAGAATGCAATAGACCATAAAAGTATGTCAAATGAATTCATAGAGTAAAAGCCTGACATCGCAAGATATACCGGAGCAAAAATTACACAGACCGAAGAAATAATTACAGCGGTCTTTTTACCTCCGAGTCTCAGTGTGATCAGACAGGTCATAAAAACAATCAGAGCTGAGTTAACAGCAGGTATCAGTCTGATCGCAAATACAGAATCTCCGAATATTAATGTCGATAATTTTAATATAAAAATTGAAAGCGGGGGATGATCAACATACCCGAAGGATAAGTGATTACCGCAGGCAATGTAATAGAGCTCATCTCTGAAATAACCATACCCGGCGAATAAATTAGTATATAAATGTATAAGAAACGGAACAGAGGATAATACTAAGATCAGAATTTTGTATTTCCTGTAATCTTCGGGAAAAATTTTCAAGTTATGGGAATTTTTTCTAAGCTATGTATTATCATTCAAATAAAAAAGTCTTGAATGAAATGTCCGGGATTGATCACCTCCATACCTGCCCAAAACGTTGAAATAAAAAATGGCTGGTCTATGGAAGAAAATATCCATAGTAAGTATTTTCTTCTGCTTCCCGGACCCTGCCTGGGAAGGCATGAATTAATAATATTTTTTTACCAAAATATAAAATATTGTTTATAACGAAATCCTGATAGTTGCACAATTTTTAAATTGAAACGCTGTATTAATAAAGTTAAATTTGCATCATGAAAAAACAAGAACATCCATACAGAATATTGCTCTATTACAAATATGTAAAAATAGAGGAACATGAAGAATATGCAAAGCTGCATCTGAAATTCTGCAAGTCTATCGGAGTCAAAGGCAGGATACTTGTTGCTGAAGAAGGAATTAACGGCACTATATCAGGGAGCATCGATCAGACAGACGCTTACATTTATGCCATGAGAATGGATCCGAGATTCAAGGATATGCAGTATAAGATCGATGAAGCGGATGAGCATGCTTTTAAAAAACTATATGTAAGACCGAGGAGTGAGATTGTCACAATGGATCTCGAACAGGATCTTGATCCTAATGTCATTACAGGGAAAAGACTCAAGCCTAAGGAATTTCTGGAGGAATTACAGAAAGACAATGTCGTCATTATTGATGCAAGAAATGATTATGAATATGACATCGGACATTTCAGGAATGCCATCAGACCGGATGTACAGAACTTCAAGCAGTTTCCGGAATGGATCAAAAAGAATGAAGAACTTCTGAAAGATAAAAAAATACTTGCATATTGTACCGGCGGTGTGAGATGTGAAAAATTTACCGGGCTGCTTGTCCGTGAAGGTTTTAAAGATGTGAATCAGCTGAAAGGCGGGATCATTTCATACGGTAAACATCCTGATACCAGAGGAAAATTGTTTGACGGAAAGTGTTATGTGTTTGATGAAAGAATTTCTGTAAGGATTAATTTCACAGATGAAGATGTGGTGGTCGGAAAATGTAAGATCTGTAACGAAGCTTGTGACCATTACAGGAACTGTATCAATGACAACTGTCATGACCAGTTCATCTGCTGTGAAAAGTGTGAAGAAAAATTCGGCGGCGCCTGTTCAAAAGAGTGCGGGGAACTTGCAGCAGGTAAACTAAAAGTTGTTACGGAAAACGCGTAATGAATTTTTGTCCGCCGCTCAGGACCGGATCTTTGATTTTTGATATAATTATTTTTTAAAATGGAAATACTGAACAATCTGCTTTCTTACAAACAGATAACCGGTGAATGGAATAGCAGCAATCAAAGTAAAGATTCGGCTAAGTATCTTACGCTTAAGCAGGTAGAGAATTTTGAAAAAATTGTAAAAGATGATAAGGGCTGGGAAGAACTGACCGGAGTATTTCATAAAGGAAGAGATGATGATGCATGGCTGGCACTGGACTGGCCGGATGGATTTGATGAACTGTTACTCTGCGTGCCTCTGTGTAAGCTGGTGAATTTCGAATGCAGTGAATGCACAATAGGCAGGAGGCAGGAAAACAATTCATGCGCACATGACTTCTCTCTGTTCGGGTATATTGCGGAATTGATGAAAGAATCTGACAGGGAAAGATTACTTGAACATATTGATGCGATTAAAAAGATCCTGCTGATTGAAGAGTTTGAATGGGATGTTGATGAGAAAAGTATCAGGTATTAAGTATCAGGTATTAAGTATTAGGTATTAGGTATAGAGTAATTGATTTTGTAAATTTTATTTAAACAAACTGTCCCGCTGCAAATCCGGATGCCCACGCCCATTGAAAATTATAACCTCCAAGCCACCCGGTAACATCAACCACCTCGCCTATAAAATATAGATTTTTAACTTTTTTCGATTCCATTGTCTTTGAGGAGAGTTCGTTTGTATCTATGCCGCCGAGTGTGACTTCGGCTTTATCAAAACCTTCCGTTCCCGAAGGTATAATTTCCCAGTTGTGAAATTTACCGGAAATAAAATTAATTTCCTTTTGAGAATACTGGTTTAGCGGTTTTATGTCAAAAAATTTTTTACAAAACACTTCCGCAAATCTTTTCGGAAAAAAATTTGAAATAAAACCGGTTAACTCAATTCTTGGTGCAGGTTTGTTTTTTAAATTTTCAGTAACTATATCAAAAAGTTTTTTATCAGGCATTAGATCAACGGAAAAAGGTTTCCCTGCATCACAGTAATTCGATATCTGTAAAATTGCCGGACCGCTGAGACCTTTATGAGTAAAAAGGATATTTTCCCTGAAGGAGGTTTTTTGAAATGTGACAATTGAATCAATTGAGATGCCGCTGAGTTCAGAAAAAGTATTTCTTTCTTCATTGCTGAATGTGATCGGAACCAGTCCGGGTCTGATTTCCGTCAATGCAAGATCAAATTGTTCCGCAATTTTATAGCCAAGGTCAGTAGCTCCCATTTTCGGGATTGAAATACCTCCGGAAGCGATCACAACTGATTCGGAAGTAATGATCCCGCGGGATGTTTTTAATTCAAAATCCTTTTTCTTTGTTATTTCTTCTACAGAGCAGTTTAAAAAGATCCGCACATTTGATCCTTTGCATTCTGATTCAAGCATTGAAACGATCTGTCTGGAGCTTCCGTCACAGAAAAGCTGCCCCAGTGTTTTTTCGTGATAAGAAATATTGTATTTTTCAACCAGTGATACAAAATCTTCGGGTGTAAATCCGGCAAGTGCCGATTTGCAGAAATGCGGATTCCGGGAAATGAAATTATCAGCTGATACAGATCTGTTGGTAAAGTTACATCTGCCCCCTCCGGAGATAAGGATTTTTTTGCCAATCTTTTCCTCATGTTCAATTACTAACACTGATCTGCCTCTTTTACCTGCTTCGGCTGCACACATAAGACCGGCAGCGCCGCCTCCGATGATCACAACATCTGTTTTTAACATCTGATTTTTTATTGGAACAGCATTTTACGATTTATTGAGTTTAGATTCTATTCAAATGATATTCGCGTGAACGCCTGGCCGGGTAAAATTGCGGATACTTTGTTTTCAAACGAATAAATTTATTCTTATAAATTGCATTTCAGATAAATTATATTACATATATGGATTCAAAAAATACTGTTTTTAAAAATCAGCAGAATATCATTTCCGGATTAAATGATAGAATTAAATATCTGTCAGCAAGAAGTGAACGATTTTCAGGCATAAGATTAATTGTGTTTGCAGCGGGATTGGTTCTGAGTATAACAGGTTATTTTATTTCAAAAGAAATCGGCTGGATCATGACCATATTCTCACTGGCGGGCTTTGGATTAACTGTTCATCTGCATAATATATTGATCCAGGGAATAAGAAAATGTTTTATATATAAGACCATAAAAGAGGAAAATTTAGCCCGGATGAAAGTTGACTGGAAAAATATTCCCGATCCGGTCATCAATGAACCTCCATCAGAAATGTCCTCTGCGAGAGATCTCGATCTCACAGGTAAATATTCACTTCATAATTTGATCGATGTTGCAGTATCAGTTGAAGGAAGTAATTTGTTGAGAAAATGGCTGCTGGGAGAAAACCCGGATAAAAATTTAATATACAAAAGACAGGAAATCATAAAAGAACTATCCGGTCTGGATATATTCCGCGACAGATTTCTTCTGAAGGCAAAACTGGTTTCCCGCAGGATCCTTCAATGCGCAAAAATAGTAAAATGGCTTCAGGATTCTGAAAAGGTCATGCTTCCGGAAAGACTTTTAATAATTTCATCTGTTCTGATATTTTCTTATCTGGTTTTATTTATACTTAACATGACAGATCTTTTACCGCAGATATGGCTGTTTGTGTTTGTGATCTATTTTTTTGTGTATATATCGAATCAGAAAAAGATCAGCAGGATAGTTGAGGATTCCTCAGAACTTGAAACTCAGCTTAAGAAATTTTCCGCGCTTATATTACTTACAGAGAAATATTCATTTGATAAAGAGCCGTATCTGAAAGAATTCATGAATGCATTCAGAAAAGGAGAACAAAGCGCTGCTAAGGAACTAAAAGAACTTCAAAAAGTGATTTCCGCACTTCTTGTAAGAAGTAATCCATTTATCGGAATAGTCCTTAACATACTTTTTCCCTATGATATTTATTATTGTATTAAACTCATTAAGATCAAAAATAACATAAAAGAAAACATCATTCCCTGGTCTGAAAAATTAAATGAACTTGAGTGTTATATATCGCTTGCAAATTTTACACAGCTTAATCCGGATTATACATTTCCGGAAATATCAGCAGACAGTGATAACACATTTGAAGTAATTCAGCTTGGCCATCCGCTTATAAGTCCGGATAAAAAAGTATGTAATGATTTTAGTTTTGACAGGCAGAATGAAATAGTAATTATCACAGGTTCGAATATGTCGGGTAAAAGTACATTCCTGAGATCAGCAGGAATTAATTTATGCCTGGCTTATGCCGGAGCTCCGGTGAATGCAGAAAAATTCAGAGTTTCGCTTTTCGATCTTTTTACATGCATAAAAGTAAATGATTCAGTAGTGGATGGTATATCTTATTTTTATGCGGAAGTTAAAAAATTAAGAACGCTGCTTGATAAATTCAATAATAACAATGGATATGAAAAGGCCAATGAACTAAAGAAATTTTTTCTGATAGATGAAATATTCAAAGGAACCAACAACAGGGAAAGATTAACCGGGAGCAGAGCTTATATAAAAGAGCTTGCCAATAAGAATGCCACCGGATTCGTGACTACACATGACCTTGAATTGATAAATCTCGAAAAGGAAATTCCTGTGATAGAAAATTATCATTTCAGGGAAGAGATCATGAATGAAAAAATGGAGTTTGATTATAAGATACACAAGGGACCATGCCCTACCACTAATGCGTTGAAAATTATGAAACTTTCAGGACTTCCGGTCGAATAAACACTTTTATATTTTAAATATTTATGAGTTATTGTAGATTGATTTTTTAAATTCGGCAGCGGGAAATCAGAAAATAAATTTAGCTTGAAAGTTAAATCTAAATTAAGCTATTTAAATAAACCGGATTTTAATCTTTCTTGATGACCATAAGAATAAGATCATCCTTACATAAATTACTTCGTTAATATTATCAAATAAAATTATACATACCTATGAAAAATAAAATGAGATCTGAAGTTGAAAAATTAACAGATACGCTGATCCGGCATAAAGATACCAATAAGGATCTTTATATGGAAATGTTTGATACTGAAAGCGCTCTTAAATTCAAAACCATCATTACGGATCATATCATACCGCTTGTAAAGGAGACATCAAATATCATAGGTAGAGCGGGGTGTTCATTAAATTATTATTCTAATGAACTTGCAATGATCCGCGATCCGAAAAAAAGGATTTTCATTCAGATACTATTCTATCCTTATGGTCACAGTAAAGTAACTCTCGGTGTAAATGCGCCTTTCCTTCAGTTTGCTTACAGTCCCGTTAAGGAAAATATTAAGATCACAAGAAAGCTTTCCATTAAGTCGGATGAAGCGAGATTTAAAGTTGATGAGCTGGAGATAGATGAATTTGCGGAGGAAAAGATCTATAATTATATGCTTGAGTTTTTGAAGGATGTTATAAAGTATAATACATAGGTATTAGGTATTAGGTATTAGGTATTAGGTATTAGGTATTAGGTATTAGGTA
>CALMST010000071.1 GCA_937872315.1 uncultured Ignavibacteria bacterium
CAAATTTTGGCAGCTCTTCGTAAAATATTTTTTTAGTATTCTGAATTACTTCCTGCAAACATAAAACATCACAATTTTCTGAAAGCATTTCTTCGATCTGTAAATGAATTTTTTTTAATCTACCGGCTGTGTTGAGGGAGAGGAGTTTCAATAAATAAATTTTCTATAATATTTTTTAATCAGAGCTGATATTCATGGTATTTTTTATTTCCTGCTATCTTAAGGTAATTGAGTACTACTCCCTGCTCTTCAAATTCTTTTTTTCCCATTTGTATAATATTATAACCTTTTTTATTGCTTCTTCAATACCCGGTAATTGCTCATAAAAATCTTCCTCAATATCCATCATTTTGAATTATTTCAAATAATATACCGCCTCTCAAGATACTCAATCCATTTCCTGTACTCATCATCAGGACAGTGTTTATCACACACCGAAACAAACTTTTCATAAGTCACCGGAATAAATTTATTGTTATTATTTGCTAATAGATCCATATACTTTTCTGCTGTTTCAACGAAGTGAGTATTTCCTTCCGGAAATAATGTCATTGATGTGAAATGTTTATACTTGTCTTTTTCAGTAATGAGAATGCTTTCGCCCAGTATCTGATTTCTCCATATCTGCCTGAACAGGTCTGACTTCAGTAAATGAAATGATTCAGGTTTGTAAATCCCTGATAACCGTGAGACTTTATAATAAACCGAATTGACATCATTGACCATTATATCTTCCTTCGAACGCGGCTTCAGTCCATACTCATGCTCGGTATACTTAACTTCAATTCCGATCATTCCCCTGCTTCCATCAATATGGTCATATTCTATATAAGCATCAAAAGAAGTCTTATCATTTAAGTATTTTGAACCTGGAGAAGGCGCGTACTCAATAAATTTTCTGCAGTCATTGCTGATATCCACTGACTGAATGCATCCTCCCAGTAATTCATTGAATACATTTGTTGCGAAGTCTTTGTTATGCCTGAAAGGAACGAACATATTAAACGGAATATGTTCACTGCGCAGCATATCTGAATACAATTTCCTGCTGTACTTATTTCTGCTTCTGGCTTTCACTTCATCAAATATCGAAAAGCCGTCATAAAAATTTAATCCCCTCAGACCGTCAACTTCCGATAACCTGTTACCGTAATCATCCCCCTTATCTCTGCTGTGATCAACATCATGAACTTCCGCACGGTATCTTGACTGATGAAGTCTTGCTTTTCTTCTGTATCCGGTTTTGTCGGATCTGTCGTCACCGGGGTATTGTTTGCCTGGGTCTTTCAAGAGTATTTTTAAATTAAATTTAGTAAATCATTTAATAGTAGCTAAATATTTTTATCAAATTTTCTCAAATGTTTATTTAAAGTTCTCCAAACTTCTTCAAACTCAGGAACATCTTTGATTTGATTATTTAATTGATTCGACCATGCTATTTTCAACTTATTCTTCTTATTACTTAACACATTCGCAAAATCTCCAGATTTAATATTTTCATATTCTGCTTTCTCTTTGAAAGTTGGAATAAAATCAATAATATCTTTATTCTCAATTTCAAAAAAATACCAAAGATCATATAAATCTCTCGGAGCAGTTCTTTGCATTAATGATCTCATTTTTTCAGATATGATTTCATTTAAAGTATAAGATTTTATTGTAAATGATTCAGTTAAGTCAGAATATTCATTTTTTATTTCCATTTCTTCGGTTGCATCACAAATCTTTTCATCACAACTTACATCAACTTTTACAGAATTTTTAGTGCCTCCTAATGGACCTTTGTATTCCAAATAAAAACTATAATTGCCATGCACATTAATATTTTCATTTTCTATACTTAGTTCAATTCTGGATTCATTTTTAATCCATTCACATACTAATTCAAATTGTTTTTTAATTTCAGAATCATCTAAACATTCATCTATATATGTAAAATCAAGATCTTCTGATAAACGGTAATCCTGAACATATATTTTTCTGATAGCTGTTCCGCCTTTGAAAATTAATTTTTCTTTTAGAAACTTATTTTCAGAGATTCCTTTTAAAATCCATCCTAAGATATAATCCTTTTCAATCTGACCGGGACGCAATACCAATCTTGCAGCTGTTTTATCTACCTCTCCCGTTGTAATCATGCTTTTATGTTGATAATGAATTTAAAGCTTCCGAAATATTAACATTATCTATTATCTTCCATCTGCTGTAACTTTTACCCTGTTTGGGAAATGAAGGATCAAAATATGTGTATGATTCACTGATTTTATTTTTGATGTGATCCAGTAAATTATCAAACTCTGTAAAGTTTTCAAGTATGTATCCTAATCTTTTTAATACAACCTGCGCATTAAATTTATCTAAATACAATTTCATTTTTTCGGAATCCAGCTTGTCTTTACTTTTATAGATCGCTTTTATTGTTTCTGTAATTCCGGAACTGTATTGCGGTTTGTAAAGACAATCAATAATGGTTTTCTCCAAATCACTGCACCAGACTTTATTAAAATTATCTATCCATGTTTTTTTAAATCCAAAAAAATGCCGGTCATTGTATTTAATGAATTCAAATTTTACATTTTTTATTATCTGTTTCTTTGGAATGATTTGTTTTTTGGAAACTATATATTCAATTAATGATGGTTGTGTGATCAATCCGTGAATATCCATTGCGCTGTAAAATCCAATGTAATAATTTTCATTTTGAACTAATTTATCTGCCACAAGATGCCAGTTCGGGAAATATTCGGAATTTATTTCGTATGGAATAATATTGTAAAGCCCGTCCTTTACTCTCATTATCAATCCTCTTTTTGTCATATCACTCAGAAGTTTCCTGACTGTGGATTGCTCAATATTATTCAATATTTTTTGAGCATCTTCAATTGTAAAAAATGATTTGTTTTCACTATTCAGCTTTTTTAATAATTCTCCTGACCGGTATGATATGTTTTTATCCATAATTCTTTATGTTTTGTATTAATAATGTGAGCTTAAACCTCACATTTCCAATATAAAACATCAATAATTCCAATTCAAGACCTCTTTAACTCATTATTATTTACCCGAGAGGCAATAATTAATGAATTGAAACTTTTAAATGCAAACGGTAACTTTTGCAAGTAAAAGAGCTTTTGTTTTAAACGAAGCAAAAGTTACCGTTTGCATAGTTTCATTGTTTTATTTATCAATAATTGGTTAATTCGGGTCAATGTAAAAATGCAAAGAGGTCTTAAATGTCATCAGCATTTTTAAATGTATTCTTTATCTTATCCCACTCAATAATAAAGCAATTTTTAGCTGTCCAATGATCCGAGCCTATAATTATTTTCCTGGTTGAATTATATTTTATAATCTTTCCATCCATCATTTCTGCACTCCAGTTAGGATTAACGTTTGGGGTATTGTATGTTTCTCCGGTCTTTCCTATGAACACTAATTTAATTGGTACATCTAATGAATATTTTCCTGCTGCTTCCAGTCCGATTTTCTTGAAATAAGGTTCTTCCAGATGACTTATATCCCAGGGATCAGTTTTATTTTTCATTGATTAAAAAATTTATGTTTAGACATAATCCTTATTTTTAAATACTCTTTTAAAAAAATCTTCATACTGTTGTATAATTATCCAATCTCCAAAATTATCCAAATAATTCTTATTACTAATTTCATTAATAATTTTATTCTCTTTTAAAATAAATATAAAGCTAACCTATATAAATTCGGACCTATATTTAAGAAACTCAATTTGGAAATTCTTTAATAAATTCAAAAATTTCATTATTAATTTCATCACCATGAATATAATTACTTCTATAATCATAAATTATTAGATACAACTTTTGAATGAAATTAATATTTAATTTTTGATTATTACCGATATTTATTTCCTGGAAATCTAAATTTAAATTAGGATCCTTTAGACCATGAGATTTTAAAAAGTTAATTACATCAATTTTTGTAACATTTTTATCTTTTGGTTTAACCAAAATTTCAATGGCACTTACCCATAATGTCAATATTAATCCGTAATCGTATTCAGATGATTCATTTTTACTTGGAATTGATAAAGCATAATAAGCCATTTCCAAAGACCTGAATACTTTTATTGAATAAATATTATCTTCTTTTCCTAATTCATATTTTTGTTTCCATAATCCAATTAAAGCTTTGTATAATATTGGATCTTCCAAACCGGATTCAACTCGGGATACTTCTCTCGAAGGTGTTGCAAGAAATGGAGAATTTGGAGAATGAAAACTCGTAGTTGCAGGATTAATAGTTTTAAGATTTCCGTCTTTCCCAATTGTTATTGGATAAAAATCATATGAATTTGAAAAAAGGGGTCCAAAAGGACTGGCTTCAGAATAATCTAAAGACCAATTGGACAAAATTGTTGAAATCGCTACAATATCCCTGAAGGTAACCATAGAGTCTGTAGAGATAACTTTGTCTGGATGAAATTCTTTATAAATTAAAACAGCGGGTTTAATGGAATCATTAGAATCATTTTTAAATCCATTTAGTAATTTTAAAGCATTATTTTCTTCCTCTATGATTTTAGTAATTCTTTCGTCCTCAAAGTTTACTAATGCTAAATAATCTGTTTCAACATTATTAGATAACTTTATATTGGGAAGTATAAATGAAATTTTCCACATAATATTATCAAGATTAGTTAATTATTTCTCCCCCTAAAAGCCTGCTGTAACAAACCATTAAACTGATTATCCATCTCACGCAAACTCTCCTCCATCTTAAATTTCGTCATCTCTGTCTGCTCGACGCCCTCGTCGTCCACGACGAGTCTCCCCCCAGAGTAAATTTCAGACATAGATTATATCAAATGCGGGACTCGGCGGATGAGAGTTCAGCCCATGCGAGGTAATTAAATTTTCAGAATCTCTCGTCGGGAACGACAGATAAAGTGCAGGATTCTATGAGCTTGATGAAAAACCTACAATTGAATTACATCAATTATCAGAAAGTCCCGCCCGCCGAGTCCCCGCTGAAAGTTTTAGTACGGATTTGAAATGTAAGTTGCGGGAGACTCGTAGGGGCCGACAAAATATTCTAAATATATTATAAGTCATAATTCGTATCTGTTAATTTATAATTTATAAAATTATTTTAGAACGATGTATTACAGAAGAAAAATATTGCTTTCATTGCTAAATTCGTTTGATAAGAAATTGAGCAGGATAGATTTACAAAAACTATTATTAGTCTTTAGTAAATATCAAAAGAAGCCGGATTACCATTTCATTCCATACAAATTTGGTTGTTATTCCTTCCAGGCTAATCAGGATTTAAATACTTTAGAAAAATATAAGATGGTCAGTTGTGATAAGAATAACTGGTATTTGGAATCTTCAATTGATTTATTTCCTGAGTTAAAGATCGAAGATCAGAGAATTCTGAAAGCAGTTCATTCTCAATTTAAGAATAAGCTTGGTAATGATTTGATTAAACACACATATCAACATTATCCTTATTACGCTATTAATAGTTCAATACTTGGAAAGATTCTGGATTCAAATGCTGTAGAAAAAGTTCTTAATAATAAACCTGTAAATAAATTAAACGGACTTTATACTATTGGGTATGAAGGAATATCTCTTGAACAATATTTAAATAAATTAATTAAGTATGATATTAAAATATTGTGCGATGTGAGAAGAAATGCCTTAAGTATGAAGTATGGATTTTCAAAGAGCCAGCTTAAATATGCATGCGAAGAATTGGGAATTCAATATATACATTTTCCTGAATTAGGAATTCAATCCGATCAGCGTAAATTTTTATTCACTCAGACAGATTATGACAAACTTTTTAAACAATATGTCCTGCAAACCATTCCTGAAACAATTAATTCTCAGGAGATCCTGGTGCAACTTATTAACAGAAATAAACGAGTTGCTATAACATGTTTTGAAGCTGACATTTGTAAATGTCATCGCCTTCACTTAGCTGAATCACTAAAAAAATTAAAAGACTTTCATTTCAGGATTTATCATATTTAGTTTATGTCACG
The DNA here is from genome assembly GCA_937872315.1 of uncultured Ignavibacteria bacterium. Classification (GTDB taxonomy): domain Bacteria; phylum Bacteroidota; class Ignavibacteria; order Tepidaquicellales; family Tepidaquicellaceae; genus JAGPCH01. The sequence continues at coordinate 6,032 of CALMST010000071.1, forward strand.
AATGAAAATACTTATAACAGTTATTGCATATCCGTTGCCTTCAAGAAGTTATGATGAATTGGTATGCACAGCAGGTTTTGATGAAAATAGAAATTGGGTAAGAATATATCCCGTTCCTCTAAAATTTTTAAAGGGTTTAAAGAAAGAAGGAAAAATGGAAAGTTACAAGTACACATGGATCGAAATTGATTTGAAAGAAAGAACTGATGATTTCAGACCTGAAAGTTACTCACCTGTAAAATATGATTTTAAAGATGTAAACATATTAAAGACTATCGGGACACATAATTCCTGGCATGAAAGAAAGAGTATTTGTCTTAATAATGTTTATACCAATATTAAAAAATTAATCGAAGATTCCAAGGAACCAAAGAACGTCTCTTTAGCGGTTTTCAAACCCGCTGAAATATTGGAATTCATTCCCGAGGAGGATTCCAGGGATTGGAAAGATGAGTGGAAAAGATTAAGAAATCAGACGGATTTATTTGGAGGGAACGAACCGGAAAAGATGATTTCGAAAATCCCATATAAATTTTATTATAGATTCAAAGATGATGAAGGAAATGTTTCTAAATTAATGATTGAAGATTGGGAATTAGGTTCACTTTACTGGAAGTGTTTGGAACGAGCTAATAATGATGAGGTTGAAACTTTGAAAAAAGTAAAACAAAAATACTTTGATGAGTTTTTAAAAAAGAAGGATATATATTTATTTCTCGGAACTACAAAACAATGGCATCAAAGAAGAGCAAATAATCCATTTGTTATTGTTGGCGTGTTTTATCCCCCGAAAAAAGATCAGTTAGATTTGTTTTAAAACTGAAAACATTATTATCTTCGACGATTACAGTCCTCTGGAAAACAACTATACCGTAAAATTGGAAATTTTAGTTTCCAAACTCTTTTAAATATTGATCTATCATCTCAATTACAATTTCTATGGGCTCAACAACACTCAAGCCAGTAAAATATGAACCACTAAGTACACCAATTAATTTATCCGTAGAACCCAAATTAGAACTAAAAACCGGGCTACCACTATCTCCTCCAGTTGATTCAGAGTTAATTAAAAAATGATCTTTACAAAGTTCTTCGAATTTATCTGAGATTACGGCAGCAATTATACCAAATCTGAAAATTAAATAATTTTTGTAAAATCCACTCAAACCTTTTGGATACCCTGCAAAAGTAATAAAATTTCCTGACCATAATGTGTCAAGTGAAGTTTTGAAGACAGATATTGGAAAAGCTCCAAACTTAAGCTTCTCAAAATCAATGGTATCTTTGTCGACAAGTTCACCTTTTAAATCACTAAATTCAATTATTGCCAAATCATAGCAAGTATCTTTAGGGTACAAAAGACATTCTTTTTTTAAATCATTTAAATTAGACCTAAAACGTACACTTTTAAAAACTGAATCATCATATGGCAATCGTAAGATTAGTTCAGAGTCATAATTCTTAATTACTTCATTAATTACATGCCTAGCTGTCACTAAAAACCTTTTACCTTTAAAATAACTAGACATGCCGACTATAAATGCTGTTCCAATTGGCTTGTTTGACACAGAAACAATTTTTGAAATTGTATCCTCTACAACAAATGGAGCTTCTATTGTTAATATTTTATTATCAAAATTATTTTGGGCACTTAGATGTGCGATAAATACGAATTTGAAACAAATTAATACGACCAGTACTAGTTTTTTCACTTAAAAATCCTTCCTATTAGCGCATTAAACTGATTATCCATCTCCCGCAAACTCTCCTCCATCTTCGACTTCGTCAACTCTGTCTGCCTGACGATCTTTGCAAATTGGGTTTGGAGAGTTAAAGGAGGTGCAATACAAACAAAATTATATATGATATCGGGATTTACTCTTGGCAAATTCGCACCAGCTGATCTATCAGTAGCATAATTAACAAAACCAGGATGTCTCATTACGTGAGAAATGAAAAACTTATTAGCAACTTTTGGTTTTGGTAGAATAGGCAATATATCTGTACTACAAATTCCCTCAATATGTGGTAAAACAACTTTATTCAGATATGGTCTTAATTTGCCATACAATATATGATCTGATGAAAATTCAAATTTAGAACTTTTTAGAAAACCATTATTAACTTTTCTGATATTTAATATTTTTCCGCTTTCCTTTTCGATAGATTCTAAATCAATATAATTAGTAAAATTTTTTATTTTTTCAGGGCTTACTTGATTTCTTTCAATTTTTAAAATTTCTTTAAAACTTTTCACCTCCCACCCCTTCTCATTCCTCACCGGATCTCCAAACATATCAATGAACACCGACTTCAAAAACTCATCCAGCAATGCGATTGATTCTTTTCTCTTTTGTCTGATTGAATCTGCCTTGTCGAGAAGATCTGCGATACGTTTTTGTTCGGGGAGAGGTGGGGATGGAATTTTTAATTTTAATAATACAGATTTACTAATATGTGGAATTGTAGCACCTGTACATTGCTTCCTTAAATAAAGAAATTTACTTTGTAAAAATTTCGCAAGATATCTTGAATCAAAATTTTCATTCTTTATTCTTAATCTGGCTAAAGTACTTCCGATTATTCCTTTAAGATTATGACCTACAGTTCCTGCATTAGCACCATCCCAGGCTATGATTAAATCATTAATATTTACTTGTATTCCTCCATTATTATTGGTGAACTTAATATTGGTATCATTTCGGAGATCATCGATTTGAATAAAACGAACTACCGATTTATTTCTTTCCTTATCAGGAAAAATTTGTTCAACTTTCTTTCCTTTTGATATATCTATAATATTCCCTAGTTCAACTGAATTATTCATTAAAGCATTTTTGAAATTTCTTCAAGACCAATATTGATTTCACTTTCAATTTTTCTAATCTTACCCAATATCACCTTCGGTTCCTCATACTCTACCTCCTCATACACAATCTCCTTATACCTGTTGATACTCAGATCATAATTATTCTCCTTTATCTCATCGAAAGGAACAAAAAAACTCTTAGCGCTTCTGTCATTCTCCTCAT
>CALMST010000072.1 GCA_937872315.1 uncultured Ignavibacteria bacterium
CGGGAATGGCAAATTTCAAGCCAAGCGGACAACTTTCTTATGTTGAAATAGAAGAATATTCTGAACCTGGCATTAAAGATATTTTCTTTTCTAAAAAACCCAATTCAATGAATGCTGAACAACAGATTTTATTTCAGTTAAAAAGCGGGAAGAAGGCAAATCCCTTACCTGATATAATCGGTAAATGGCCGGGAGATGAATCTGATGAAGAATTTGAGAAAATGCTAAAAGAACTTGATTAATGGATAAATATGTATTGGATACAAACATAGTACTTCACTATATAAGAAAGAGCAAAATCTATCAACAGATAGAAAAAGATATTAATCTTTCTGCCTCAGATTCTTCAATTTTAATTTCGGCTGTATCAGTTGGTGAGATCGAAGGATTTGTGATTCGCCATAAATGGGGAAAAGACAAATTAAATAGAATCAAAGATCTACTTGAGAAAATATTAATCATAGATATTTCCGGAAAAGATCAGAAAATGATGGAAGCATATTCTAACTTATGGAACTTTAGTAAAAATATTCATCCAACAGAGAAGTTAGGTCAATCTATTGGAATTGGACAAAATGACATTTGGATAGCCGCATTAACATTGATTACAGATTCCACTCTTATAACTACAGATTCTGATTTTGATCATTTATCTCCTAAATGGATCAAACTTTTAAAATATGAAAGTAAATAATAATTTGATAAATAGATTTTAAAAATAATTGGAAAAGAACTACTTAGATGAATACTACAGGTTTCTGAAAGAGAAAACCGTAGTAAAGGAATTACCATCAAGCGAGTGGGTTGAAATAAGCACGCCCTTTACGGATGTGTTCAATGACTCGATTGATATTTATGCAAAGAGAAGTAACGGGAAAGTGGTTTTGTCTGATGATGGTAAAACAATAAAGAATCTTGAGTTAAGCGGAATTGAAATTTCCAGATCGGAAAAAAGAAAGCAAATGCTTGATAGAATATTAATGAATTTCGGAGTTCAGCTTAATAAAGATGAATTAATTACCGAAGCAACTGAAAAGAATTTTGCACAAAAAAAACTAAATCTTATTTCGGCAATATCTGAAGCAAATGACCTTTATGTACTTGCAAAGCATACAGTATCAAGTGTCTTCCGAGAAGATGTGAAACAATATCTTGAGGATAATGAAATAATTTATACACCTTATTTCATATCTAAAGGAAGTACAGGATTGGAGTTTACATTTGATTTTCAAATTGCTTATAAGAAATCAGAAATACTAATCAAAGCATTTAACAGTATCAATAAAATGAATCTGCTTCACTTCTTATTCACCTGGGAAGATGTTAAGCAAGTCAGGGAAAAGCAAACCGAAAAGAATGTTGTCGGACTGGCAGTAATTAATAATGAAGAGCACGTTGTAAAAGGTGAATTCCTTGAAGCGCTGGAAAATAAGAATGCAGAAACAATTTTATGGACTGAAAGAAGTAAGCCGGGAAATATCAGAAAACTGAAAGCTGCCTGATGAATGAGTGGAAGGAATATAAACTTGGTGAAGTTATTACATTTCAAAGAGGACACGATTTGCCTAAAACTGAAATGTTAATTGGTACTTATCCTGTTGCTGGTTCAAATGGTGTTATTGGTCACCACAACAAGTGTACAACTAAAGGTCCTGGAGTAACAATTGGAAGAAGTGAAAATATTGGAATTCCACATTTTTATGAAAATGATTATTGGGCACATAATACAGTTCTTTATATTAAAGATTTTAAATTTTCATATCCAAAGTTTATTTATTACTTCTTAAGAACATTTGACTTTTCTCAATTTAATGCAGGGAGTGCTGTTCCGACTCTAAATCGAAACCACATACATGAATTAAATGTAAAGATTCCTTCATTTCCCGAACAACAATCTATCGCATCCATCCTCAGCAGCTTAGATGATAAAATAGATCTGCTTCACCGGCAAAACAAAACCCTTGAGCAATTAGCCGAAACGCTTTTCAGACAGTGGTTTGTGGAGGAGGCGGAGGAACAATCAAATAAACAATTAAAGTTGGGGAATTTGATTGAAAGTGTTTCAATCACTCACAATTTTCCAAACGAAAAAGTTGTTTTCCTTAATACATCTGATATTTACAAGGGAGATGTTTTAATACACGAATCAGAAAACGTAAGATCATTACCTGGTCAGGCAAAAAAATCGATTCAACAAAAGGACATATTGTTTAGTGAAATAAGACCGGCAAACGGAAGATATGCTTATATAAATTTTAATGCAGAGAATTATGTAGTTTCAACAAAATTAATGGTTCTTCGATCTAAAAATATATTAAGCCAAGCATTTGTCTATTTCTACTTAACTCATAAACAAACTGTCGAGTGGTTACAGGTTTTAGCCGAATCAAGATCAGGAACTTTCCCTCAAATCACATTTGACCAATTAAAAGATTTAAAAATAAATTTGCCTTCAGATATCATTTTAAATAACTCAGTTAAATGGTGCGAAGTTGCCTTAGAAAAAATAAAATCAAACTCAAATCAAATCCGAACTCTCACACAACTCAGAGATACACTTTTGCCGAAGCTGATGTGTGGGGAAGTAAGGGTTAAGTTTGAATGAATATGGAATTGTTAAAATATTTTAATGCAAGTAAAGGACAATTTGATTTTCTAACTTTAAAGGATGAAAAATGGACTGAGTTTGTGACTATATTACCTTCGGGATTTAGAGATTGTTATATTCAAGAAGAAGAACTTCAACATAGAATGAAAACTTTTTCTTCTTCAAAGGAAAATGAGTTTTCTGAGATACTTCCAACTCTCGGCAACATTAAATCTGGTGACTTTGGTGAAATCTTATCATATTTCCTTATTAAAGAGAGATACAAAAAGCAGAAAATTGATGGTCCCCAAAAATGGAGATGGAAACAGGAAAAAAATGTCGCTGCACCATATTCTGATGTAATTCTATTTACAAAGAAAATTGAAAAGCCATCAAAAGACGATTTGCTTATTTCTGTTGAAAGCAAAATGAAGGCAACTCTAAAGAAGAAGTATCATCCAATTCAAAAAGCTATTGATGGTGCAGAAAAGGATTACGTTTCACGAATGGCTCATTCGTTGAGCTGGCTTCGAAAAAAATACAAAGAAGAGTCACTGAAAGTAAATGCCCCGGTCGAACAACTCAAAGAATATGTAGCTATACTTGAAAGGTTTATTAAATCTGAAATTTTTGGTGAATACAAGAAGTATATAAAAGCCGTTGCAATTGTTGACAAGAGTTTTTTAAGTGATGAAGTGAAAAAAAAAATTGCAATGCCTTCTCTGAGCGGAACAGATTTAGAAATAATGATTGTATCAATTAAAGATTTAAAAAGAACTTATGAAACTATTTTTACTAATATCCCTAAACTATGATCAGTGATACATTATCACTTTGGATTGCACAATCTGAATCGTGGCAGACATTTATTGATTTTAAATTGCCATCGGATTCCATTGCCAAGTACCTCTTCTTAAATAGACCTGAGGATTTTTATATTTCTCTATTCGGAGAATTGTATGAAATCTTAGAGAATTTAGATTCAAATAAAGCAGAAATCCTATCAATTGCCAAAGGGTTAGAGATTTATTCACTTAGAGAAAAGAGGGACAATTTTATTGGAGTTAATCAACCTAACAATATTTTATTTGCAGCTGGACTTTATTACCTAGCTGATTATCCAGCTTCGGCTTACATATTAGCAAATTTATATCATACTAGTAATTATGGGCAAGAAATTGAACGATTTGTATTTTGCTTTTTGAAAAGAATACACGACAGACAAAATAGATACTCTAAAATTTTAAGTCAATATCTTGAAACTGGTAATCAACGGATAATTCACAATTTGTTAAAGGTTATTCAAGAACAAAAAAACATAGCTTACAAAAATAATCCTTACCTTTTTTCTATCTACCTTTTAGCAGAATCAATAGTTAATAAATTTATTTCCAATAATATTTGGTCAGACCTTTTAGAATATAATACCATTGAGCATTGGAGTCCTTTTGTTAATATATCATTAAAGAAAGATTTTCCAGTTTGGGATTTTTTTCCTTCTCAAGTAGTCGCACTTGAAAAGGGGATTTTAAATTTTTCAAGGTCTATAGCTTTACAAACCCCAACTAGTTCAGGTAAGACGGCAATATGCGAACTCTTAATTTACAATGAGTATAAAAATAATCGAAATTGTAAGATTTTATATCTTGCGCCTTATAGAGCACTAGCATCAGAACTTAAGAAATCATTTGGAATAAACTTAGCACGACTTGGCATTAGGTCTAAAACAATTTATGGTGGAAATATTCCTACAAGAGAAGAAAAGAAATTAATTCAGAATGTAACATTACTTATTTCAACTCCTGAAAAATTTATGGCTTTAGAAAATTCTATTTCAAATTTTCTTAAAGATTTTACTATTATAATTTGTGATGAAGGTCATTTATTGGACGACGGCAATCGAGGATTAAATTATGAATTACTACTTTCTCGTCTTAAAGGTGAAAGAAATGTTGACAGGAAATTTGTTTTTATTTCCGCAATAATACCTAACATTGATAAAATAAATGGGTGGCTTGGTGGTTCGGAAGAAACTGTAGTACGATCTTCCTACAGAGCAACTGAAATTGAATATGCCTATCTAAAACCTTTAAATAGAAGCAAAACAAATTACTTTCTTGATGTTAATCCATTTAAGAATATTCCATACAATTACAAACTAAATAAATTTCTTACTGACTCGGATTTTACTTATACCCAACATTTAAAGACCAAAACAAAACAAAAAATTTATAAGTACACCTCAGGAAATGCAAAATCTGTTGCAATAGCACTAAAATCTTTATATTCAGGTAGTGTTGCATTATTTACTCCAACAAAAGGAGGAAAGATTGGAGTATTGCAACTTGTAAAAGAATTAATTTCACAGTTAGACCCAAAACTGAATTTACCACACACTAGAAATATTGAAAAACCAAGTATTGAACTAAAAAACAACTTGAGAGAATATTTTAGAATACTTTTTGGAAAAAATTATGCTTTGACTCAGATTATTGAATACGGTGCATTGTTCCATCATGGAGATTTACCTCAATATGTGAGAGAAATAATTGAAGATGCTATTAGAAAGGGAAAAATAAAATTAATTATCTGCACAAATACAATAACAGAAGGAGTTAATTTACCTTTAAGGACTATTGTCATTAACTCAACCTGGAGATATAACGGTATAATTCAGGAACACATTTCTTTAAGGGAATTGAAAAATCTTGCCGGGAGAGCAGGAAGAGCAGGAAGAGAAACTAAAGGTCTAATCATTGTTACTAATCAAAGGGATTTTGATATCTTTGAGCAAGTAATTAAAGAACAAAATTTTGACAAAGTAGAAGGACATTTATATTCCATAATAAGACAAATCACGAAAGTTATAACTAATAGAAGATTAAAATTAGATAATGACATTCTAGAAGCACAAGATGAAGAATTTAAAGAATTAATTGACTCAATTGATATTTCAATTATTGATTTACTTGGAGAAGAAATTAATCCGGAAGATCTCAATCAAACATTGCAGAGTTTAATAAATGAAACTTTCGCAAAGTTTCAAGCCAGTGATTCTGAGGATGAAACACTGAATAATTTAATAAACCTCCGTGGTGATAGAATTAGACCATATTTAGAAACAAATGAGTTTAAATATATAAAGCAAAGTGGATCAACCATTAGGGTATACAAAGAAATAAAAGATAATTTAGACCTAGACAATTCTATTTGGCAAGAACTTTCGGATCCAACAAACGATGAATGGTTAGAATTTCTTCTGGACAATAAAATTTCAAACCTAACTTTAATTAAATTTAAATTGTCTGAATTCAATAAAAGAAATAAAACAAATTTAACTTTTAAAGAAATCAAAATTGCAGTTAAAAAATGGTTAAATGGAAATTGGTTTGAAACTATTTCACAATTATGTATGAACGATATTGAAATAACTTTAAGATTAATAAATAATTTTATTGGCTATCACATTCAAAGCGTTGCTAATTCTATTATTAAAAATGTTGAAATGAGGTTTGATGAAAGTAAAGATAAGCTAATTTCTCAGACTGTACTAAATTTCCCACAATATTTAATTTACGGAATGAATAAAACTATTCAACTTGACTTGATCGAAATTGGTTTTAGCGAAAGAATTGGAATTCTTAAATTAGCAAAATTACTTCTTGATTTGAAGTTTGAATATACCGATCTTAAACAATTAAGAAATTTTTTAAGATACTCAAAACAAATACTTTTGGATTTCTTAAGAAGAGAATTACCTGTTATTTCATTTACAAAAATTATTGAATCGTTTTCATTTTTGGAGTACCGAAAAATTAGATAATCAATTTTGAAACCCATCACAGAAAATATAATCGAAGAATCAAATAGTCTGAATCAGGATTTACAGGATTTAAGGATTACCATGATAAATCTGTTTTACCCTTTTGGGAGCTAAGTTTTATTTAGATTTAATTTTAAAATTTTGAAAATACAATTTATAATCTTGTTAATCTAAAAATCTTGAAAATCCTGATTCAGACAATTGGAGAATTATAGGGATTTCATTATTGCAATGCTCTTCGTAATATGCTGTGCAGTATGATACGATAATATGTAAAAAGTAAAAATTTATTGGGAGAGATACTATGGTTACAGAAGAATTAACATATAAAATTATTGGATGTGCTATGAAAGTTCACAATACACTCGGTAATGGATTTCAGGAAGTAATTTATCAGCGTTGTCTTGCAATAGAATTGTCAAAGTCAGGATTATCATTTGAAAGAGAAAAGGATCAAATCATATATTATGAAGACGTAAAAGTTGGCACCAGACGCGCAGACTTCATTGTAGAAAATTGTTTAGTGGTTGAAATTAAAGCTATAATAAATCTGGAAGATGTACATCTGGCTCAGGCTAAAAATTATGTTGTTGCATATAATTTTTCAACCGGACTACTAATTAATTTTGGTGCTAAAAGTTTACAGTTTAAAAAAATATTTAATCCAAACTATAATCAGGATTAACAAGATTTGAGGATTTCCAGGATGTTATTATTATTGGTGAGTTTAAGAATTTTATTTTACCGTTTATAATATTAAAATTGTCAATTTACTTTCTAATCCTGAAAATCTATTAATCTTGAAAATCCTGATTCAGACAATTTGAAACCCATCACCGAAAATATAATCGAAGAATCTGCAATTGAAACGCTTCAATCATTAGGATGGACTTATGCAAACGGGAGAGATCTCTCGCCGGAAGGATTGTATTGTGAAAGAGAAAGTTTTGAACAGATCATATTAACCGGCAGATTACGAAACGCAGTTGCAAAATTAAATCCTCACATTCCGGAATCTGCAAGAGAACAGGCGGTACAGAAAGTGTTGCGGATCTACTCACCGGACTTACTTCACAACAACGAAACCTTTCATCAGTATTTAGTTGAGAAAATAAAAATACCGTATCAGCAGGATGGATACGAAAGAAGCCACGAAGTTTCATTGGTTGATTTTGAGAATCCACTGAACAATGAATTCCTGGTTGTCAATCAATATACGATCATTGAGAATAATCAGAACAAGCGACCGGATATTCTGCTTTTTGTAAATGGCATTCCTCTGGTTGTGATCGAGTTAAAGAACGCATCAGATGAGAATGCAACCGTAAGGAAAGCGTTTGACCAGCTTCAGACCTATAAGGCGACTATTCCGGGTTTGTTCAATTATAATGCAGTGTGCGTAATCTCTGACGGAATGGAGTGCAAGGCAGGGAGTCTTACAGCTGGTTTTACAAGGTTTATGACATGGAAGACAGAAGACGGAAGGAAAGAAGCATCAAGATTTAAACCCCAGCTTGAAACTCTGATAAAAGGTATGCTGAATCCGGTGACTTTACTGGATCTGATCAGACACTTCATTGTTTTTGAGAAGTCGATGAAACCCACACCCAGCCCTCTCCCAAAGGGAGAGGGCTTTATCTCACAATTCAGTACTGAAAAGAAATTAGCAGCTTATCATCAGTATTATGCTGTTAATAAAGCGGTTGAAAGTACGTTGAGAGCTGCTGGTTTAACGCCCTCATCCACGGCTCTTCTCCCGGAGGGAGAAGGGAGTAAAGAAGATTTTCCTAGCAAAAAGCCCTTTCCCTTTGGGAGAGGATTGGGTGAGGGTGTTGAGGGAAATTCTGCAGCTGCTGGATTTCCGCCCTCATCCCCGGCCCTTCTCCCGGAGGGAGAAGGGAGAAATGAAAATTCTCCAAACGAAAAGCCCTCTCCCTTTGGGAGAGGGTTGGGAGAGGGTGTTGAGGGAAA
>CALMST010000073.1 GCA_937872315.1 uncultured Ignavibacteria bacterium
GTCCGAACTAAAAACCAAAAATTATGAGTTTAAAAGATTCCATAAAACCAATCAGTTATTTAAAAGCTAATACAGCAGAAGTTGTGAGAGATGTTTCTCAAAACGGTAAAACATTATATATAACACAAAACGGTGAAGCTAAAGTAGTTGTTCTGAGCATTACAGAATACGAGAAGAATCAGGACACTTTGACAATGCTAAGGATATTAGCTCTGGGAGAGGAAGATGTTCGTAAGGGAAGACACAGACCGGCTAAAGAAGCATTTGCAGATCTTAAAAAAAGAATCAAAAAATACAAGAATGAATTATGAAGTCCGGATCATATCAATAGCGGAAAAAGATTTAGATGATATTTATGAAAATGTTGCAAAAAGTGATTCTATAAATAATGCTGAAAAGCTATACGTCAAAATAATTCAAATATGCTTAGACCTGAATAAACTTCCTAATCGCGGTCATATTCTTTCTGAGTTTGAGTTTGAGAAAAAAGATTTCCTCGAAATTCACTATAAGACATATAGAATTATATATAAAATATTCTCAAAGACAGTTATGATTTATGGCGTTCTGGACAGAAGGAGAGATCTGAAAGATCTGCTTAATAAAAGATTGTTAAGATAAGTCAGATGAATATTTTAAAATATAAATTATCAAAATTCAATAAAGCGGTGAATAATAACCGCTTTATTTATTATCACTGTATATTGTTTCAGTGTCGAACATAAAAACAAACATAGCATATTTATCCAGATAATTTTTATACAGATAATTTAAAATTTTATCTGCTAAAATTTTATCACAGACGATCTGGATTCTTACACTGCTCATCTGATCCCAATCACTGCCTCTTTCGCCTTTCTGACCTTCACCTCTGACATCTTCAATGGTATATCCGTTAATGCCGAGTTTCTTCAATTCACGGATAAGTTTTTTTTCAATTAATGATTCAGTAATGATTGTAACCGCTTTTTCTTTTGTAATTTTCATTTATCCTTTAAAAATTTTAAATATTAAATCAGTTAAATAGTAATATACCGGCAATCCTATAATTATATTAAATGGAAAAGTGATCCCAAGAGAAGCTGTGATATACAAAGTAGGATTAGCTTCAGGTACAGCAATTCTCATAGCTGTAGGCGCAGCAATATAAGAAGAGCTGGCAGCCATGCAGGCAAGTATGAAAGTTCCTCCGAGAGATAAACCTGAAATCAGCCCTGCAAATATTCCAAGAATTGATGATATGAGTGGCATTATGATTCCGAATGAAATTAGAAAAGGTCCGACCTTTTTAAAATCCCTGAATCTTTTTGAAGCAATGATTCCCATTTCAAGTAGGAAGAATGCAAGGAATCCTTTAAATAGATCTAGGAAAAGTTTGTTGATGGATTCATTATGGAACATACCTGCGAAGTATCCTGCAATCAATCCACCTAAAAGCAAATAAATGCTCTTTCCGAAAAGTATTTCCTTTACAAGACTATTTATATCAATATCACTTCTGTCTTTCGAATGAAATTTTGCGAGAGTAATACCTACCGCTATTGCAGGAATTTCAAGCATGACTAAAAGAACGGTCATATATTCATCATAAACTATTCCGGAGTTGTGAAGAAAATCGATTGCTACAGCAAATGTAACCGCACTGACTGAACCGTAATGCGCAGCAATGGCAGCCGAATCCGGTTTTTTGAATTTCCCGGCTTTTGATAATATAAAAAAAGCAATTAGCGGAATTATTATGCCTAAACAAATAGTGGCTGCAACCGGAAAATAAATATTGTTTAAACTCGTTTTCGAAAGTTCCAGTCCGCCCTTATATCCGATAGCAAGAAGCAGATAAATGCTGAGCGCATCATATATAGCTTCAGGGAGTTTTAGGTCATTCTTAAGTATTCCTGAAAGAATTCCTAAAACAAAAAATATTATGACGGGATCAAGTAAATTACTGATCAAATTGATGTAAGAAATTAAATTTCAAATTTAAAGAAAATTTCCCGAATCTTTTTATAAAAATATAAAATCTGAATTAATTAAGGGCTGTTTAAATCTTTACTGAAAGTTATATCCTGAAAATAAAAACCAATTTTATTTTTTTTCAAAATCTTTGATCAGGTCTTCAATAGGTCTTGAATCATTAAAATAAGTAACCAGTTTTTGCAATACATCATCTACAATCGAATCCGGACAGGAAGCTCCGCTAGTAAGAATAATTCTGACCGGATCTTTTTCCGGCAGAAAATCCTTTGTTGTTAATTCGATCTGGTTATGAAAATCAAAATGACTGATCATGTCTTTGGAAATTATTTTTTCAGCGGATGAGATAAAATAGGTGGGAAGTTTTTCCTCACAAAGCTCAACTATGTGGGAAGTATTCGAACTGTTATACCCGCCCACCACTATAGCAAGATCCGCGTCTTTTTCAAGCAAACCGTAGGTTGCTTTCTGATTATCATGGGTTGCATAGCATAAGGTATCTCTTGTATCAGCAAAATGATCCTGAATATTTTCTTTACCGTATTTTCCGATCATCTTTTCTTTAAGGTAGTCAGCAATTGCCTGGGTTTCAGTTGCAAGCATAGTGGTCTGGTTTACAACTCCGATCCTGTCCAGATGAATTTCCGGATCAAAATCTTTTGTGAATCTTCCTTTGAAAACCGAATTGAAATCATCCGGGGATATTTCTCCCGAAATAAACCTTCCGACCACTTCAGCTTCAGCCATATCACGGATGATCAGTGTCGGCGCGGATTCCTTGCTGTGGGAAAAAGTAGCGCGCGTTTCCTCGTGTTTGTATTTTCCGTGGACTATGATCGTAAAATTATCTTTACCAAGTGAATCGGCACGGTTCCATACTTTTTCCACGAACGGGCAGGTAGTATTATATCTTAACGGATTTATTCCGAGTTGTGAAAGATTTTTTTCTATCTCAAGTGTAGTTCCGAATGCAGGGATGATAACTATGTCATCACTCTTTAGTTCACTCCATTCTATAAACTGCTTTCCCGAAGTATCCATTATAAACTGTACACCCCGGTTTTGAAGATCATTGTTGACATCCGAGTTGTGAATCATCTCGCTGAGAAGAAATATCCTCTTATCCGGATTTTCTTCAATGGCTCTGTATGAAATTTCTATTGCGTTCTCAACACCGTAGCAGAAACCAAAATGCCGCGCGATATAAAATATCACCGGACCGAAATTCAGTTCGGTAGGGGAGTAATCCTTCTTTCTCGGATCATTGATCTTCCTCGAAGATTTGATCTTTGAAATTATCGGGCTTCTGTAAAATACTGGTATGTCGAATGTTTTCATTTATTTGGAGGAGATTCTCTTATTACTTATTCATTGTGAATGACTCTGAAAACGGTTTTATCCGTCCTGTAACCCGGATCATTTATTTCAGGGTAAACTTTTCTTTTTAAAATTTCTGCCTGCGCAAATCTTTCTTCAATTGTTGAATTTGAACAGTCAGACATATTATCTTTTTTATAATAAAAAATTTATTTATTCAAAAGCAGCAATACCCGTAATATCTTCACCAAGTATCAAAGTATGCATCTCGTGAGTACCTTCATAAGTCTTCACAGATTCAATATTATTCTGATGTCTCATTATAGGATATTCATCGAGAATACCGTTAGCGCCTAACATCTCTCTTGCCATACCGGCAATGATCTTTGCTATTTCACAGTTATTTCTCTTTGCCATTGAAACCTGCTGCGGTCTCATCTTTTCTGAATCCTTTAACTTGGCAAGCTGATAATTTAATAACTGAGCTTTGGTGATTTCGGTAAGCATGTAAGCAAGTTTTTCCTGTGTAAGCTGGAATCCGGCTATTGGTTTACCGAACTGTATTCTTGACAAAGAATAATTTAAAACTGTATTGTAACATTCCATCGCAAGACCTACAACTCCCCAGGCGATCCCGTATCTTGCCTGTGTCAGACACATGAGAGGAGATTTCAATCCACCGCTGTTTGGTAAAAGATTTTCTTCGGGAATGAAGCAATCTGAGAATACAAGCTCTGAAGTAATTGAAGCTCTGAGAGAAAGTTTTCCTTTCATCTCCGGGGCAGTAAATCCTTTGGTTCCTTTATCAACTAAAAATCCTCTGACTTTTCCGTCAAGCTTTGCCCATACAACTGCGACATCCGCTACTGTTCCGTTTGTGATCCACATCTTTGCGCCGTTAAGAATATAGCCGCCATCTGTCTTTTCTGCTTTAGTGATCATGCCTCCGGGATTACTTCCGAAATCAGGTTCTGTCAATCCAAAACAACCTATCATTTCACCTTTGGCAAGTTTAGGCAGATATTTCATTCTTTGCTCTTCGCTTCCGAAAGTATAAATCGGATACATGACAAGTCCGGACTGAACAGATGCAAAACTTCTTACTCCACTGTCACCTCTTTCCAGCTCCTGCATGATCAATCCGTAAGCAACATTATCTATTCCCATACCTCCGTATTCGACCGGAAGTGTCGGTCCGAATATTCCGAGTTCAGCCATTTTAGGTATCAGCTGAGTAGGGAACTGCATTTCCTGATTGTATTCTTCTATTATAGGTATTACTTCTTCTGAAACAAAATCACGTACAGTGTCTCTTATCGATCGTTGCTCTTCAGTGAGCATTTCATCTATTCCGTAATAATCAACTCCTTTGAATGTTCCGGTTGTTTGCATTTTTTAATTTTCCCTTCTTATTTTTAATTCTTAATTTAAATTTTTTTTAAGTTCAGATGTAAAATAAACAGATATATCTTTTTTAGTGACAAACTCTTTTGGTAACAAATGATCTGAAATTATCTCAACTCCGGCAAAATTAATGCTTTCGTATAAATTAGAATAATCTCTTACACTAATGAGAATTTACTGATAAATTCTCTTTTACTAAATTTTTTATAATTTATTAATCTTCAAGAGTCTTTAACTTGGAGTAATTCTTGTCATTTGTTTTAAATGAAATCTTTATCCCGCTTTTAAGATATTTTATCTTGCTGACTTCCGCCAGTTTATAGATCATGCTGACTTTTTTATGTTCGTCCGGTTTTAGTTTAATGGTTCGTTCTGTATTTTCGCTGTTGAGTTCGGTTTTCATTCTTTCCATAAGTGAATTCAGATTTAATCCTTTCCCGGCTGAAATAAAGACCGCATCCCTGAATTCATTTTTCAGGATCCTGATAAGATCAGGATCATCTACCATATCTGTTTTATTAAATACATTAATGATCTTTTTATTTTCAGCGCCGATCTCTTTCAATGTTTCAGTAACGACTTCCATCTGATCCCTGAAATTTTCGTTTGAAACATCAACCAGATGCAGAAGAAGGTCTGATTCGATCACTTCAAGCAAAGTTGATTTAAAAGACTCTATAAGATTATGCGGAAGATTTTTGATAAAACCCACCGTATCCGAAACAAGTATTTTCTTAGGGAATTTAGTAACCTTCCCGTCATTGGTTACGAGCAGTTGAAGAACTTTTGTCGAAGTATCCAGAGTTGCAAACAGCTTATTCTCAACATATACATCTGATCCGGTAAGAGCATTCAGTAAAGTGGATTTACCGGCATTAGTATAACCTACGAGAGAGATCCTGAAAAATTTATTCCTCTCCGCTGACTGGGTTTTTCTTTGTTCGGCAACTTTTTTAAGCTTTTCCTTTAAAACAGTTATCCTTGTATTTATAAGTCTTCTGTCAGTTTCGATCTGTGTTTCACCCGGACCTTTTGTACCAATTCCACCAAACTGTTTTGATAAGTGAGTCCATTGTCTTGTAAGTCTGGGCAAAGTGTATTCAAGCTGAGCAAGCTCAACCTGAAGTTTCGCCTGAGCAGTTCTGGCATTTGACGCAAATATATCGAGTATAAGATTTGATTTATCAATGATCTTGCATTTGATCTTGTTTTCGAGGTTTCTTAACTGAGTGTAGGCTAGTTCATTTTCGAATATAACGAGTTGAATGTCATTAGATTCGACATAGTCTGCAATTTCCTGTGTTTTTCCTTTTCCTATCATGTATCTTGAGTCAAAGGTATCGTTTTCCTGAAAAAATGTCTCTACAACTTCAGCACCTGCTGTCTCAGCAAGAAACTTTAGTTCAATAAGAGAATCTTCAGAATGAGAATGCTTTATATCTTTCCGTTTTGAGTAACAAACTAATATAGTTCGCTCAGATTTTTTTTGGGTGTCGGTTAATTTCAAATTTTTAACTTTTAACAAAATACCTAAATAGGTGCTGATATTAAAGTCAGAGATAACTGAAATTGAGCATTGTGTATTGTGTATTGTGTATTGTGTATTGAGTATTG
>CALMST010000074.1 GCA_937872315.1 uncultured Ignavibacteria bacterium
CTTAATTATAAAATTTATCATGCAAATTTTTTGGAACACCAACAACGGCTCAAAAGATGAAATTATTGAAAAACTTCATGAACAGTTAACCGAAGAAGAATTTGATAAATGCCGGGAAGAAGGAAATAAGATGACACTGGATGATGCGGTTCAGTTAGCAGTTAATAGTTAGTAGTTAGTAGTTAGTAGTTAGTAGTTAGTAGTTAGTAGTTAATAGTTAGTAGTTAATAGTTAATAGTTAGTAGTTAATAGTTAATAGTTAAAAAGAATTAGTTATTTGTTTTACATAATACACTCCGCCTCGGCGGAACATAATACACAATACACAATACTTAATACTTAATACTTAATACTTAATACTTAATACTTAATACTTAATACTTAATACCTAATACTTAATACCTAATACTTAATACCGAAATGAAACCGTCCGGAAATGTAACTTTTCTTTTCACTGATATTGAAGGGAGTACTAAGTTATCCCAGGACTTTCCTGATTTGCTTCCGCATGTATTGGAAAGACATAATAAAATTCTGAGAAATGCAGTTGTATCAAATAACGGTCTTGTATTTAAAATAGTCGGAGATGCATTTTGCTGTGCATTTGAGAAAGCTGATGATGCTGTGAAGGCAGCGGTGGATGCCCAGTTAACATTGTCCGGCGAAAAGTGGAACGGCGCCGAAATCAAGGTCAGAATGGGAATTCATTCAGGAATTGCGGAATGGACCGGAAATGATTACATGGGTTATATAACGCTTGCAAGAGTAGCCAGAGTAATGTCGGCAGCTTACGGTGAGCAGATACTTATTTCAAATGATGCATATTTACTTTGTATCAAATCAGCTAAAGACGGACCGGTAGCAAGTTTCCGTGATCTCGGTGAGAGGAGACTTAAAGATGTCATTCAGCCGATCCGATTATTTCAGATTATGGCAAATGGTCTGCGAGAGGATTTCCCGCCGTTAAAGACTCTCGATGCGCGTCCGAATAATCTTCCGACACAGCTGACCAGTTTTATAGGCAGGGAAGATGAAATGAAATTAACGAAAGAATTATTAATGGATAATCGTTTATTGACAATTTCCGGAACTGGCGGAGCCGGCAAGACCAGGTTATCACTTCAGACCGGAGCGGACCTGATAGATGATTTTGCAAACGGAGTCTGGTTTTTGGAACTGGCAGCAATAAGCGATCCTGATTATTTGCCAATTGCAATGATGAATATTTTCGGTCTGAAAGAAGAAATGAATATTGAACCGGAAAAAACTTTAACTGACTATTTAAAAAACAAAGAGATATTAATTATACTTGATAACTGTGAGCATTTAATAGAAGCATGTGCAGAAATATCCGTGAAACTACTCTCCTCGTGTCCGGAGCTGAAGATAATTGCTACAAGCCGCGAAGTATTGAACATTCCCGGAGAGCAGATATTCAAAATTCCGCCGCTTTCACAACCGGATCCGAAAAAGAAGGATACGCCTGATCAGTTGACTCAGTATGAATCAGTCCGATTGTTCATAGAAAGAGCAATGGCAGTAAATCCAAAATTCAGAGTTAATAATAAGAACGCTCCTGCAATTGCCGGAATCTGTTCGAATCTTGACGGAATCCCTCTGGCTATTGAACTTGCTGCAGCGAGAATCAGAGTGCTTTCACCGGAAAAGATATTTGAGAGACTGGATGATATGTTTAATCTTCTTACAGGTGGAGTGCGAACAGCATTGCCTAGGCAGCAGACATTAAAAGCGCTTATAGACTGGAGCTATGATCTGCTCACAGAAGAAGAAAAGATATTATGGAGCAGACTGTCCGTATTTTCCTGCGGGTTTACTCTTGAAGCAGCAGAAGAGATCTGTTCTGATGAAATTATTAAGAAGAATGATATTCTGGATCTGCTGTCCGCTCTTTCTGAAAAGTCAATTATTATTTATGACGAATCAAAAGTCAGGTACAAACTGCTTGATTCAATCAGACAGTACGGAAAAGAAAAACTCCAGATGGAAAACAAAATATTTTCAAAACATCTCGATTATTTTTTACAACTTTCGCTGTCAGCAAAACCAGAATTAAAAAGCATCAATCTTAAAGAATGGCTGGATTTACTTGAAGCAGATCATAATAATTTTTTATCAGCCATCGAATGGGGAATAAAAAATGAAGAAGCAGAAAAAGGAGCCATTGTTGCTGTTGCCCTTGGGAAATTCTGGGAAATCCGCGGACAATATTCAACAGGAATAAAAATACTTGAGATCATACTTAATAAGAGTTATGATTTAAGCAAAAACACAAAAGCTAACATACTTAACCTTACAGGTAATTTAAACAGATATCAGGGAAATTATGAAAATGCCGGAAGATTTTTTGAAGAAAGTCTGACTTTATTCAGGGAAGCAGAAGATAAAATGGGAATTTCTACAACTGTCAATAATCTTGGAAATCTGGCATACTCTCAGGGAAAATTTGAATTAGCTCAGAAATTTTTTGAAGAAAGCATGGCAATTAAGAAAGAAATCGGAGATAAAATGGGAGTTGCCGGTTCTATGAACAACCTTGGAGGTGTGGCATTCTCTACCGGAAAATATGAAGAGGCAAGGATGTTTTATGAAGACAGCCTGGCTATCAGAAAAGAGATCGGAGATAAGCAGGGAGTTTCTGCTTCTCTGAATAACCTGGGTGGGCTGGAATTATACCGGGGAAATTTTGAACAGTCTAAGAAATATTTTGAAGAAAGTCTTGAAATTAAAAGGGAAATTGGAGATAAAAAAGGAATTGCTGCTTCACTTGGTAATGTGGGTTCAGTTGCGAAAACTCAGGGAGATTTTGAACTGACAAAAAAAATTTATGAAGAAAGTCTGGCTGTATTCAGGGAAATAGGTGACAAACAGGGAATTGCCAATTTCCTTAATAACCTGGGTGACCTGGTGAGCCTGCAAAGAGAAAATGAACAGGCTATCAAATTTTATGAGGAAAGCCTGGCAATTTTCAGGGAAATTGGTGAAAAACAGGGAATTGCCACTTCACTAAGCAACCTTGGAAAAGTTTTAATTTCAACGGGAGATTTTGAACCGGCTAAGAATTCTCTTGAAGAAAGCCTGACAATTTCCAGGAAAATCGGGGACAAACACGGAATTGCGCTATCTCTCTACGGTCTGGGAAATCTGGCATTTTTTCAGAGAGATAATGTAAAGGCTAAAAGATTTATTGAAGAATGTGTGTTAATCAGAAATGAAATAGGTGACAAAGCGGGAATTACTGAATCCATAAACAAACTGGGAATTATTGAATTCAGGATCGGAGATTTTGTAAAAGCAATAAAATTTCTGAGCGTTTCAGAAAAATTTTTTGAGACATACAGAGATGTTTTTGATAAACAGGATAAAGATTTAAAAGATGAAACTATTGAAAGGCTTCGTGAAAATTTAAGCGATGAATATTTTAAAAAATACCGGGAAGAAGGTGAGAAGATGACGCTGGAAGATGCTTGTCAGTTAGTAGTTA